>NZ_JAIJHU010000004.1:0-103348 GCF_022723415.1 Barnesiella sp.
CCCTGTTTTCTTACAGAAACTTCACCATTTTCAGCCTCTTTTTCACCAACAACGAGCAAATAAGGGATTCTTTTCAGTTCGTTATCGCGAATCTTCCGCCCTATCTTTTCATTCCTGTCATCAACAAATGCCCGAATATCCTTCTCGGCCAATTCGCTAACAACCTGTTGTGCATAGTCGTTAAATTTAGCGCTTATAGGCAGAACAGCCACTTGATCGGGAGTAAGCCACAACGGGAATTTTCCGCCCGTATGCTCGATGAGAACTGCAACAAACCTTTCCATAGAACCGAAAGGAGCCCGGTGAATCATTACCGGACGATGTTTCTGGTTATCGCTACCGGTGTATTCGAGTTCGAAACGTTCCGGCAAGTTGTAATCCACTTGTATGGTTCCCAATTGCCAACGCCGGCCGATGGCATCTTTAACCATGAAATCGAGTTTAGGACCATAGAATGCAGCTTCACCATATTCGACTCTGGCTTTTAACCCCTTCTCTTCACAAGCCTCGACAATGGCCCGCTCCGCTTTTTCCCAATTTTCATCGCTACCGATATACTTCTCGCGATTGTTAGGGTCGCGCAAAGAGATTTGGGCTTCGAAATTATCGAACTTCAAAGCTTTGAAGATAATGAATATAATATCCATTACTTTCAAAAACTCGTCTTTCAACTGATCCGGACGACAGAATATATGCGCATCATCTTGGGTGAAACTACGTACACGAGTCAAACCATGCAACTCACCACTTTGTTCATATCGATAAACTGTACCAAACTCTGCAAAACGAAGAGGAAGATCTTTATAAGACCGCGGTGTCACCTTGTAAATCTCACAGTGATGCGGACAGTTCATAGGCTTCAACAAATATTCTTCTCCTTCTTCCGGCGTATGAATGGGCTGGAAAGAATCTTTCCCATATTTAGCATAATGCCCTGATGTCACATACAACATCTTATTTCCTATATGAGGAGTAATCACCTGCAAATACCCAAAACGTTTTTGAACTTTACGCAACATAGCTTCAAGACGATCCCGCAGTTGTGTCCCTTTCGGCAACCAAAGAGGTAATCCCGGCCCCACATTGGAAGAAAAAGCAAAGAGCTCCATTTCCTTACCAATTTTACGATGGTCTCGTTTTTTCGCCTCTTCCATCAAAACAAGATACTCATCGAGTAACTTCTTCTTCGGGAACGTGATGCCATATACACGAACCAATTGTTTGCGCTTCTCATCGCCTCTCCAATATGCCCCGGCCAAAGAAGTTATCTTCACGGCCTTGATAAGCCCCGTATTGGGCAAATGCGGTCCCCGGCACAAATCGGTAAACGCACCTTGCGTATAAGTAGTTATCGTACCGTCTTCGAGTTCGCTGATAAGTTCAACTTTATATTCTTCTCCACGTTTACCGAATCGGTCGAGAGCATCGGCCTTCGATATTTCTTTCCGAACAATCGGTTCTTTACGGCTCGCCAATTCGAGCATTTTAGCCTCTATCGTAGGAAAATCGGCCGCCGTAATAGTAGCCTCCCCCGGGTCCACGTCATAATAAAATCCATTTTCGATAGCCGGGCCTATACCGAATTTAATACCGGGATACAGTTCTTGTAATGCCTCGGCCAACAAGTGTGCCGAAGAATGCCAAAATGCATGTTTTCCCTCTGGATCGTCCCACTTGAAAAGTTTAATAGCAGCATCTGCGTTTATGGAACGAGAAAGATCCCACTCCTGTCCATCGACTGTCGCCGCAAGAACTTCCTGAGCCAATCTTGGACTTATACTCTCGGCTATTTGTAAAGGTGTAATACCAGATTCAAATTCCTTTACCGAATTATCGGGAAACGTAATCTTAATCATCATTTTTCTGTCCTTATCTATTTTCAACGTTTTTCAAAAAACGCTTCTATTTTATACATTTAATAATAGAGACACATGACTGCGCCTCTTTTTCCAAGGCACAAAAATAATAATTATTTCATTACCCAAACGGATATTTATAAAAATCTTTTAATCGCTCATTCGTTTCAACAAGTTATACGCAGCCACAACTCCCAACTCTCCCGCTTTACTCAAATCTGCCGTACCTTTAACCGTATCGCCTTGTTTTAAATAGACTAACCCTCGGTTATAATAAGCGTCTCCAAAATCGGGACGTAACCGTATCGCCTCGGTATAATCGGCAATAGCACCCCTATAATCTTGCTGGGAACAACGCAGATTTCCACGATTGTAATATACATATATAAACCGCGGTGCAGACTCTATCACCTTCTCATAATCACGCAGCACCATCTCATATTCCATTTTCAAACTCTCATTTCCCACTGCCGGTAATCCAGACAAAGAGAAATCTTTGGAGTTTTTCGAGCGCACCTGTTGAAAATCTATACTCTGTACAGACTCCGCCGAAAGTTGATATTCTATTTGTTTCGCTCTTACAACAGCCCGAAGGAAATAGGCTAACGTAAAATTTTGACTCGTCATAATAGCTCTATTCAAATCGTCAAGAGCACTAGAAAAATCCTGAACAAGCATAAAATCGACAGCTCGACCGAAATAGGCCAATGGATTAGAAGGATTTATCTCTATAAGACGGGAATAATCATTTATGGAAGAGAAATGATAGTTTACCTGATCGGATAGCAGTGCCGCCTCGGCATTCGTAAGCAATAATTTCTTGCTAAACACATGGGTATCGTTCAACTCTTCGAGTTCCCTTACATAATAAATATTCTGACGAACGGCATCGGGTCTTTCATAATAAGTAAGCACATACATTGGCTGTACGGATACTTGCACATTCTGATCTTGTACCCGTCCCCGAATTTTATTCTCATATTCCGGCTTATATTCGGTATGGGCATCGGCTACCAATATTTGATTGAACTTATTAATATTTTTATCAGACTCAGACCGCTCATCGGCTGCTTGTCCCGATTTTTTACTATTATTCGAAGCTACTGTATTTTCATCGATCGGTTCATACTGGGTCTTCTTTTGTAAATCCATAGCTAGCATGAAATCCTTTTCACCGCCTTTCATATCGCCCATTTTCCGTTTCGCCTCAGAGCGAGCATAAAAACCCGCGGCAAAATCGGGGTACTGTTCCAAAACTACGTTAAAATCAGAAATAGCCTTCCCATAATTCCCGATCATATCATATAACAAAGCTCGATTATAAATTGCGAAATAATTGTTCGGTTCAGCCTTTATTACTTTTGTAAAGTCGGATATAGCCTTATTCCGTTCACCTACTTGCATACGCAATAATCCCCGATTGTAGTAGGTCATCGTATTATCGGGATCTAGTTTCAATATATAATCATAATCGGCCATAGCTCCCTGCAAATCATCTTGATGATATTTTATACGAGCCCTATTGAAATAGTAAGACACTTCTTTGGGATCGAGCCTCAAAGCCTCGTTCATATCGGCCAAAGCCGAATCATAATCGGCATCGTGCAACACTTTAATAATAGCCCGTTGAGCATATGCTCCCGATATGTATTTATCTATCGAAATAGCTTTATCTATATCATCAATCGCTTTTATCGTATCGCCCTTCTCCAAATAGAACTGGGCCCTACTCATATAACCGTTGTAATAGTTCGGATGCAAAGCTATGAGTTTATCGAAACTTTTTTCGGCTTCGTCATATTTTTTCAACTGCACTTCGGCAATAGCCTTATTATTCAAAAAAGACCTATCTTCGGGGGCATAACGCAAACCCTCGGTATAGTCGTCGATAGCGCCTTGATAATCCCCAAGATTCTGTCGGGCAATCCCCCGAACTTGATAGGCATTGACAATAAAAGGATTACGTTCGATACAAAGGGTACAATCTTCTTCTGCCCCTTTAAAATCATCGAGGCTCAACTTCGCAACTCCTCTATAAAAATAAGGCTCGGCCATATACGGCTTTACCTTTATTACTTGATTGAAATATTGCATCGACAGAATATAGTCCTCAAAATAAAGTGCATTACGTCCGATATTCATCACTCTATCGGTATTAATCTGCGCCACAGATAAAAAAGAGGAAAACGACAGCAATAGAAATATGATATTTGACTTGAATATAAGTTTCATTAAATGCCTTAACATGATTATCAGACAAATGTACGTAAATAATGACAAAACAACACAACCCTGAGAGCATTTTATAAGATTTTTCTTTCCCAACACATCGAATGAACATTTTTTACGCCAAAATGTCTTATATAAAAAAGAAGAAACTTTTTTCGTATCTTTATACCTCAAAATTGCACAGACATGAGCACAGAAAAAAAACTACAACACATCGTTATCGTCGGAGGCGGATTTGCCGGATTTTTACTGGCCAAACGAATTAATCCTGAAAAGTTCAGAGTGACCTTAGTCGATAGAAAAAATTTTCATGCCTTTCCTCCTCTGTTTTATCAAATAGCCTCGTCGGGACTTGAACCGGCCGCCATTTGTTTTCCTTTCAGGAAAGAGCTACGTAAATTACGTCACGTCCGTTTCCATATGGGAGAAGCTCTTGCAGTAGATACTCAAAAGCAAATTTTAACGACCAATACAGGAAATATAAATTATGATTATTTGGTGCTCGCCACAGGCACAACCAATAATTTTTTCAATATGCCCGAATTAAGGGAACGAGTATATACTCTGAAATCTACTGCCGAGGCTATCCGACTAAGAAATGAAATACTATTCTGTTTAGAGCGGGCCTGTACCTGCGCCGATCCCGAATCGCGCCGCACGCTTCTCTGCTTCACGGTTGTCGGCGGAGGCCCGACCGGAGTCGAAATAGCGGGTGCTTTGGGTGAAATGAAAAAGTACATTCTGTCTCGAGAATATCCCGAGATCAGTCCTTGCGATATGCGCGTCGTTATTGTCGAAGGTTCAGACCGCCTATTACAGAATATGAGTACAGAAGCCTCTACCAAATCTCGACAATACCTCGAACAACTCGAAGTCGAAGTTATTACCGGACATACCATGAAATCGTTCGACGGGACTTACGTGAGTTTTGACAACGGCGATAAAATAAAATGCCATACCCTCATCTGGACAGCAGGTATCACCGGCGAACCTTTGAAAGGAATTCCAGAAACGTCCATAGGGAAAGGAAGACGAATCGTCACAGACGAATACAACCGGGTCGTCGGGTGTGAAAACCTTTTCGCAATCGGCGATATAGCCCTGCTTACCGAAAAAAACTATCCCAAAGGTCACCCGCAAGTAGCTCAGGTAGCCATACAACAAAGCAAATTGTTAGCAAAAAATTTGAACCGGAACAGTTTCGAAACGCCTTTTCATTATAAAGATAAAGGAAACATGGCAACCATCGGCCGTAATCGTGCCGTAGCCGACTTGCCCTATCTAAAATTATACGGGCGGCCGGCTTGGTTCACATGGATGGGAGTTCATTTGGTTTCCATATTAGGCATGAAAAATAAAATTATCACTTTTCTAAACTGGTGTTGGTACTATTTTACCTATAACGCCACCTTACGATTGTTGATACGCCCGACCCGATATCCGAAACGGAATGAAGAATAACCATATTTAATCCGTGTTTTAGAACAATTTTGGTTTGTTTTTCCTCTAAAAAAGTGACTTTTTTCAATCTACCTTTGTCCCCCGAACAAATAGGTATTAATTTATGAAAAAAGTCACTAGCGTATTTTTGTGCTGTTTTTTATTTATTGCACTCAATTATGCCCAATCTGGACAAGTGATGACATTGAAAGAATGCATCGAAATGGGCATAGCGAATAATCTCTCTCTGCAAAATAAAAATCTAAATGTCCAAAAAAGCAAATACGGGATCTCTGAAAACAGGTTCAAACTGTTACCGGTCATCAATGCTTTCGCCAATTTTACCAATAGTCCCGAACCGGCCGTTTCGGTAACCGACGGAAGCAAATATGGAACTCCCTATAACGTCACCAAGACACTACGATACAATGCCAATGGCGGTTTACAACTGCAATTACCATTATATAATCAGACTCTATATACAAGTATCGCCATCTCGGAATTAGTAAATCGAATAGACCTATTGTCTTACGAAAAAGCCAAAGAGGATCTTATCGTCGAAATAGGAAAACTCTATTTCTTGGGACAAACGACCATCTGTCAATTACAAATTATCGAAGGAAATATCGCCCGTCTAGATTCCCTTCGCAACATCACACAAGCATTCTTCGATAATGGAATGGCTATGGACGTAGATGTAAAACGTGTTGAAATAAATCTCGAAAATATGAGGGTTCAATATCACAACGCCCAAGCTATGCTTAACCAGCAACTCAACCTTCTGAAATATACGCTTGACCTTCCCTCGGAATACGAGATAACTCTTACCCCGCTCAATCCCGACATAACCGGGAATGTGCGTTTCAATGGTTTATCAGATTCGCTATACGAACTCCAATTACTGGATACTCAAACCCAATTATTAAAGAAACAAGGACGAATAATCAATCAAGGTTACATACCTTCGCTCAATTTCACCAGCCAACTGGCTTATTCGGCTTATACAGATAAATTCAAACATTTCTTCCACTCTCATATATCCAACAAATGGTACGAATCATTCAACTTCGGCCTGTCCTTGAAAATACCCATCTTCGATGGTCTGAGCAAACACACCAAAAAACAACAAGCCAACGTCGAATACCGAAAAGCTGTACTCCAACAGGAAAATACCCGCAAACAACTAGAAACACAGTACACTAACTCGGTATCGGATTTGATGAACAATCAACGCAATTACGAAAAACAACAAAGCAACTACAAGTTGGCCGAAGAAGTTTACTTGGTTACAACCGATAAATACAAAGAAGGAATAGCTTCCATGACCGAACTCTTACAAGATGAGCTCCGATTAACCGAAGCCCAAAACGGCTATTTGAGCGCGCACTACAATTATAAAATAGCAGAATTGAATTTGCTGAAATTAACCCAACAACTCGATATTCTCACCCAATAATCCTGTAAAATTAATAATCAGTATATATAAATACTTTTACAATTATGAAAAAAGAAAATAGCTCTCATTATAAACGGAGTAAAAAATTAAAAGCATTGCGTTTCGGACAATATACATTAAATGCAATCGGTATCATCGTTCTATGCTACGGAGTTTATGAAGCGGCTTGCCTTTTTCTCAATTACAAACGCTGCGAAACCAGCAACGATGCCCAAATAGAACAATATATATCGCCAATCAACATACGCGTACCGGGATATGTAAAGAAAGTTTACTTCACCGAACACCAATTCGTACACAAAGGCGACACATTACTTGTTCTGGACGATAGAGAATACCGTATACGAGTATCGGAAGCCGAGGCGGCTTTGAAAGATGCCGAAAACGGAATTGCAATCTTGTCTTCCAGTTTGACGACGACACAGGCGACTGCTTCGGTTTACGATGCCTCTATCGAGGAAATAAATACACGCATAAGCAAATTGCAAAAAGACTTGACTCGTTACCGCAACTTATTGCAACGTAATGCGGCTACCCCCATACAAGTGGAACAACTCGAAACCGAGTTAACAGCAACACTCGCCAAGTTAGAAGCTCTGAAAAAACAGAAAGCCGCAGCCACTTCGGGAGTAAACGAAGTTACAAACCGCAAAGCATCGGTCGAAGCCGGAATATTAAGAGCCCAAGCAGCTTTGGAAATGGCTCGATTAAATTTGTCCTATACAGCAGTTACCGCCCCTTGTGACGGAACACTGGGAAGACGGGCCTTAGAGGACGGACAATTTGTACAAGGCGGTCAAAGTCTCACTTATATCATACCCGATACTCAAAAATGGGTGATTGCCAATTATAAAGAAACCCAAATAGCCAATTTATACGAAGGCCAAAAAGTAAGCATCAAAGTCGATGCCTTTCCCGATAAAGAGTTTTCGGGACACATATCGGCCATATCGGGAGCCACGGGTTCTAAATACTCCTTAGTACCTACCGATAATTCAGCCGGGAATTTCGTAAAAATACAACAACGTATTCCTGTAAGAATCGAGTTTGACGAATTATCGGAAGAAGACAACCGACTCTTAGCAGCCGGAATGATGGTTATTATAAAAGCTAAATTGTAAAAATGGCTCACACAAAAAATTATCCTTTTTACGACTGGGTTCCAAAACCACTGGGAATCATCATACTCATCATGCTATTCTGCCCTATTATGTTCATTAACGGGGCATATACCATAAATAGTGGAGAGATGTCGTCCGGTCTTGGAATTATCTCGGAGCACATTCAATATGCAAGCTATGCCGGAGCAATCGGCATGGTAGTATTCGCACCATTTATGCAACGAGTCTTGGCTGTGAGGAGACCCAAAATGATGTTAATGACAGGCTTCATTCTGTTATTTTGGCTCAGCTATATTTGTGCAATTACAGACAGTTGGTTACTACTCATGTTATGCAGTCTCATTACGGGTTTTATCCGCATGGCTCTCACTTTGATAAATCTATTTGCTCTCATACTGTATGCATTCAAGATAGAGGCCAGCGACATCATCACCCCGGGAGCCGAAGCCACCGATCCCGTAGTTGCCGACAAGAACGATCAAGCCAAAGGCCTCACACAACCTATCATTTATCTCTTTTTCATGCTCTTCGCGCAAGCCGGTAATTCGTTGACCGCATGGCTTGCCTATGAATATGAATGGCAATATGTCTATTACTATATGATGGGAATGTTGATGCTCTCAATCGTCGTTGTTCTTTCCACCATGAAATATCAGAGGCATCTGAAAAAGCTCAACTTCAATCTCCGTCAATTCGGCGATGTAATTGCCGCATCATTGATGATGATGGCTGGGTCATTCATACTGATTTATGGTAAAACACTCGACTGGTTTGACAACTACTACATACGGCTGGCCGCCATATTATTCCTACTGTCCACGGCCGCTCTCATTTTTATTGAGGGAAACTTGAAACACCCCTATCTGAAACTAGGAGTATTCAAACAGAAGAATGTTATTTTCGCTTCAATAACATTCATCATGCTTATGATGATTAATTGCAGCGCCATGTTCGTGAGCGTATTCACCAGCATATCTATGAAAATAGACAATTTTCAAAATGCCATGTTGGGAAACTATTCATTGGTAGGATATGTAATAGGAGCCATATTGTGCATGATTCTATCGGCTTTCAAGATACCCTTCAAATATATCTTCGCATTCGGGTTCAGTTTCATCACAGCCTACGCCATATATATGTATTTCCAATACCAAAGCATGGGTCTTTATGAACACATGATATGGGCCACGATACTGCGCTCGACCGGTATGATGATACTCTATACCATGTGTGCCGTATTGGGTAGTATACGCCTGCCTCTCAAATATATGTCGTCTTGGATTTTTGTAATGCTCTTTGCCCGGTCAATTATCGGGCCGACCGTAGGAACAGCGATTTATTCCAACTTATTGAACGAACGTCAGCAACATTATATGGCCACACTATCGACAGGAGTAGACTTGATGAATCCAGAAATCGCAGGCAGCTTCAATCAAACGGTGAAAGGCAGTCAATTCATGCAAGGACATAGTGCCGAAACCGCGACTACTCTTGCGACCATGCAAGTATCAGGACGCATTCAAGTACAAGCCATGTTGTCGGCTCTCAAAGAAATCACGGGCTGGACAATCTTTGCAAGCATATTATTCATTATTATAGTTCTCTGTGTCCGGTACAAGCAACCAGAATATCCGGGAATACTGAATCTCAAAGAAAAAGGAGCTTATGTAGGGAAAGAATTAGCCTAATATATAACAAATAAAAAAATGTCCTACTTTTCGAGAATTTATTTGTTATCTTTGCATATAACCAAAACAAATATATATAATGAAAAATTTTCTTTTTACCGGATTCATTATTTTACTTCTATCCGCAGTATCGTGTAAAACGACTGAAAAAGGAAGTATGACACAAACTCAAACTTCCACATCACAAACCAATGAGAAGAAAAACATTTCTATAAATCGAGAAGAACTCAACGGGACATGGATTATAAAAACAGCCAAAGGTAAAACCGTTATAGGCGATTCACCAGTAGAAATCACTTTCGATCTCACAAACGGACGTATTTACGGCAACGACGGTTGCAACGTAATAAACGGCACTGCATTTTTCGAAAATGAGAATGGGTTACGTTTCGAATCGCTCATCTCGACGATGAAGGCTTGCCGGCCAGAAGTTACAGATCGTACTGTCCTCAATGCTTTGAACGAAACCCGCTCTTATAAACGAGCTGATACCAAAGAGCTATCTATCAAATTCTGTGACGAAAAAGGGAAATCTGTGATGACCCTTGAAAAACGAATGGTAGATCTATTAAATGGTTCTTGGAAAGTCACAACTATCGACGGGAAAAAAATCACCGAAGAAAATCCGACTATGGTTATCGATATCCCAGAGGCAAAATTATCTGGATTTGCGGGCTGTAACCGTATGTTCGGAGGGATTTCTTTAGATGGAACCGCTTTCGGAATAGCTTTTACACAAGTAGCAACTACCCGCATGGCTTGTCCAGACATGAAAACGGAGCAATTATTCTTATCGGCACTCGGCAAAGTTACCGGATTTTACATGATAGACAACTTTCATGCAGCATTATATCAACAACCCCAAACTCCGATAATCATCATCGAAAAAGTTCAATAAGAAAATACAAAGCAACGATTACATGTCCACTGAAAAAAGAGCAGGATAAAAAATTATTCTTATAAAAATAAAAAACGCAGGCGTTATCAACCTGCGTTTTTTATTTAGAAACCCATTTAAATAGTCTATAAACCATTAAAAAATTCGGGTTATAATAGAATAGCCATTTTTTCAAAAAAATGAAATCAAGCACCTCCTTTTATTCAAATCTATTGCTTAATTTTGAGTCGTCTTACTTGCTTACATTAGGGAAAATATGTGTGTGTTACAAAATAGGAAGAAGGATTTTAAACCTTCCGCCTAATCATGTGTAACCCACACCATTCTGTGAAAGCAAGTAAGACATCTTTTGAAGAATGTGAATTAGGCGGAGGTTTTAATATATACAACTAAAAAACAAAAAAGTTTATGCTGCCGCCGACAGTCAAGCAATTTTTCTTCAAATTACTCATCTCCATTTTTGTTCACGATTACAAAAATGTATTAAGGCAATATCGACAAGCCTACACGACTCAACGTCAAATGGAACAATATTTAAGAGTCATCACACCCGAAGACTTATACGATAAAGAACTCGTACGAATTTCAGAGCGAATGAGCGATCTACAAAAACTTATTTATCAACTGCGAAAAAAGGGACTAAGCGACGAGGCAATATCTCGCAAACTAAATCTACCGTTACACAAAATACAAAAACATCTCGATCTCGTAGAATTAGATATTCTCCAAATTTCCCGATATTTCAATTAAGATATAAACAAAAAAGGAGATAATCCTTTTAGGATTATCTCCTTTTTTGTTTGCTACAATCCATTACCAAATAATCACCCGATCTTCGGGAGCCATGTACATGGCATCTCCTTCTTTAATATCAAAAGCCTTAAAGAAAGTTTCCATATTACGCAACGCAGCATTGACACGCCAACGGCCCAACGAGTGAGGGTCAATCTTCGTCAACCGGAGAATTTCGGCATCTCTAATATTGCCGGCCCACAATGCAGCATACGCCAGATAGAAACGTTGATCGGCAGTAAATCCATCGATCGGAGCCGGCTCCACACCATCGAAAGTATTGTGCAATGCAGTATAAGCAATGCGTAAACCTCCATGGTCAGCAATATTCTCACCTAATGTAAAATGACCATTGGCATGCACTGTATCGAGCACAACAATGTTATCATATTGCGAAGCCAAAATTTCAGCTCGTTTAGTAAATTGCTCGGCATCGGCAGAAGTCCACCAATCATTAAGATTACCATCTTTATCGAACTGTCGCCCTTGATCATCGAATCCGTGAGTCATTTCATGTCCTATAACGACACCGATAGCCCCGTAATTAACGGCATCATCGGCATCAAAATTAAAGAATGGAGGCTGCAAAATTCCGGCAGGGAAACAAATTTCGTTAGAGCTCGGATTATAATAAGCATTAACGGTTTGAGGACTCATATACCACTTGGTCTTATCCACAGGTTTCCCTTCATCTTTCAGAGAATATAAAGTTTCAAATTCGGCTGCACGACGAATATTAGCATAATAGCTATCTTTCGGATTCACCGTCAAACCAGTATAATCGCGCCATTTATCGGGATAACCGATCTTTACATAAAAGTTGTTTAGTTTCTCATGAGCCTTCGCTTTGGTTTCGTCGCTCATCCATTCAAGGCTGTCTATATGTTGTCCCAGTGCGGTCTGCAAATTCGCAACAAGTTGTACCATACGCTCTTTTGCCTCAGGAGGGAAATATTTAGCAACATACATTTCGCCCACTGCCTCCGACAAGAGACTGTTAGGGACATCGAGAGCACGTTTCCAACGAGGTTCAATTTGTTCTTTCCCCGATAAAGTCTTCGAATAGAAATCGAAATGAGCATTTACAAAGTCATCGCTCAAATAGGGAGCTGCGCCATCGATACAGTTGAACGCCAAATAATCGCGAATCTCTTGCTCGCTCAATGTTTTCAGCAAATTATTTACAGCTTTCAATGTACGCGGCTGACCGATGTTTATCTTTTTCAAGCTGTCTAAACCCACCGTATTAAAATAGATATCCCAATCCAGACCGCCGAATTGCTTTTTCAATTCATCGATTGTCATAACATTATAACCCGCCTGAGGATCACGCAACTCTTCGCGAGTAAAAGCGGCCTTAGCGATTTCGGTCTCCACCTTCAATACGGTAGCAGCTGCTTGCGCTGCGGACTCGGCACTGTATCCCGACAATGTAAATATTTTCTGAATATAGTTGCGATAACTATCCCGTATCTTGCTATTGGCTTCATCGTCGGCTATATAGTAATCACGGTCACCCATATTCATACCCGCCTGATACCAACCTGCGATATTCATCGTACTGTTCTTAGCATCGGCATCCACATATATGGCAAAAAATGGGGCTGATGTGGTACGATGCATCTCTCCTATCATGGCACTTATCGCCTCTTTACCGGAAAGTGATTGTATACGACTCAATTCTTCCGCAATAGGAGAAGCTCCCTCCTCATTCAATCGCACACTATCCAATCCCATATTGTACAAATCGCCAATTTTTTGAGCGATACTACCCGGTTCAGCCTTTTGTTTACCTAATTCTTCGAATAACAATCGAATTTGTTCTCGGTTATTTTCACGTAATTGGTCGAAAGATCCGAAACGAGCATACTCAGGCTTCAACGGATTTTTCTTCATCCAGCCGCCACACGCATAATCATAAAAATCATCACCACAAGCTACCGTCGTATCGAGATTGGAAAGATCGATACCCGGAGTCTTTACGGTCGATTTGCTTGTACAACCAGTAGCAAGCAAAGCAGCAGCAAACGATAAAATCATTACTCTTTTCATTTTACTTTCATTTTTATATGTTTCATTCACTTTGTAGAATATAGAATGCGTTTCCTCAAAGATTCTAATCGAACTTAGCTTTTTGCATTCGACTTTTGCTATATTTATTTCTGTAATTTATCCAATACTTCGGAGGCCTCGGACCATTTCCACATCACATCATCGAGTTGCTTCTTCAACTGTCCATGTAGTTCGTATAACGAAGTATCCGCCGCACCATCGGGCGTTGCCAACTTTTCCTCCACCTCGGCTATTCGTTTCTCCAAACCAGCAATCTCCGATTCAATATCCGCAACCACCTTTTCGGCCTTTCTCAAACGACGGGCAAACTCTTTTTGCTCTCCATACGACAACTTAGAATCCTCCGATTTGGCCGAGGAAGCAGAATCTTTCGAAATATTTCCGTCCTTCTCTGTTTTCGAAACTGTGGCTCGTTGTTCAAGCTCTCGCAAAGAATCCAGCTTACGACTTTCCAGGAAATCATAAATTCCGCCCAAATGCTCTCGCACCTGTCCTCCACCGAACTCATATACTTTCGAAACCAAACCATCGAGAAATTCCCGGTCGTGGGAAACAAGAATTACCGTCCCGTTAAAATCACGAATCGCTTGTTTCAACACATCTTTGGTACGCATATCCAGATGATTAGTCGGCTCATCGAGAATAAGCAAATTGACAGGTTCGAGCAATAGACGTATCATTGCCAATCGGGTCTTCTCCCCTCCCGACAAAACTTTTACTTTCTTGTCCGAAGCCTCGCCCCCAAACATGAAAGCACCGAGTATATCTCGTATTTTTGTACGAATATCCCCTACCGCGACCCGATCGATCGTATCGAAAACCGTAATAGATTCGTCGAGCAAGCTCGCTTGATTTTGAGCAAAATACCCGATCTTTACATTATGCCCTATCTTCAAAGTTCCTGTATAGGGAATTTCGCCCATGATACATTTTACCAAAGTCGATTTTCCTTCACCGTTTTTCCCGACAAAAGCGACTTTTTCGCCTCGTTTAATCGTAAACGTGGCATTCGAAAAAACCACATGACTGCCATAATTCTTTCCTACTCCTTCGGCGATAATGGGATAATCGCCCGAACGAGGCGCCGGTGGGAATTTCAGATTCAACCGGGAGGTATCTACTTCGTCCACTTCTACTCGTTCGAGTTTGGCTAGTTGCTTGATACGCGACTGTACCTGTACCGACTTCGTTGCCTTATAACGAAAACGCTCGATGAAAGCCTCGGTATCCTGTATCTGTTTCTGCTGGTTCTCATAAGCTCTCATCTGCTGTTCGAGACGCTCTTGCCGGAGAACAACATAACGGGAATAATTGACTTGATAGTCATAAATGCGCCCCAAAGAGATTTCAATCGTCCGTGTTGTCACATTATCGATAAACGCCCGGTCGTGAGAAACCAATACGACCGCATTGGCGCGAGTCGATAAAAAACTTTCGAGCCATTGTATAGACTCTATATCCAAATGGTTGGTGGGCTCATCGAGCAAAAGCACATCGGGACGCTGTAACAACAATTTCGCCAATTCGATACGCATACGCCACCCTCCGCTGAACTCCGACGTATCCCGCCCGAAGTCCTCTCGTGTAAATCCCAGCCCTATTAAAGTTTTCTCTATCTCTGCCTGATAATTGGATGCCCCGATAAGAGCCAATTGCTCATTAGCATTGGAAACCCGCTCTATCAACTCCTGATAATATTCCGACTCATAATCGGTACGCTCGGACAATTCGGTATTCATGCGCTCTATACGCGACTGTAATTCGAATATATGAGAAAAAGCCTGTTCCGCCTCTTCCATTACCGTACGAGTATCGGATAGATTCATCTGCTGCGGAAGATACCCCACTGTAAGGTCTTTCGGCATATTCACACTGCCCGATGTCGGAGCCTGCAACCCGGCTATGATTTTCAACATAGTCGATTTCCCCGCACCATTTTTCCCCACCAATGCAATGCGATCCTTTTTATTAATTACATAAGTAATATTGTCAAATAGTGTATTTCCTCCAAAAGCGACCGAAAGTCCTTCTATCGATATCATATATCTTCTACCTTATCGAAATGCAAAGATAGATAATAAAATGAAAAGATAATACAGAATAAGCTACAACAAACACTTAATTATAGTTATTGGGAAAGATTATTTTACCCCAATCATAAATCTCTAATTTTTAAAAGTGTCTTTTCATACTCACAACAAAATTATTAAATTTGCCATTAAACTTAAAAAACAAATATATCACAAGATACAAAACGCCCTATATTCCAATCATGAACACGATAGCCACCCTTTACAACGAAACACCAGACATATTCAAAGACAAGTCTTTACCTCAAATTTTATCTTTTGCAGGAGACGGAAAGTTAAAAGACGGGAATACCACTTCTTCCGAATTTAGGAATCTACTGGATATAGTACAACCGAATATTTTATTCGAATTCGCAAACTATTGTCTTTCAAACCCTTTTGAAAATAGTGGTCTTGCCTTACAAGACATTGTCAATCAAATAGGTAAAAGGCTTAATTTCAATGTCGAATACGGATTATACAAAGGGAAAAAGAACAGTATTGGTTTTGATGGAATATGGACTACAAAAGACGGATATAATATCATTATCGAAGTCAAAACAACCGATTACATCAGAATCAATTTAAGCGAATCGGTTGCAAAATATAGAAGCGCACTTATCGACGCGGGGAAAATAGATAAAGAAAATTCTTCTATTTTAATCGTCGTAGGTCGCGAAGATACCGGAGATTTAGAATCTCAGGTACGAGGTTCCCGCTATGCTTGGAATATACGGATTATCAGTACCGATGCCTTGATACAGCTACTAAAATTGAAGGAAACATTTAATGATGCCAAAACAATTCTCCAAATCACAGAACTACTAAAACCAAGAGAATATACACGAGTCGATAAACTCATCGATTTGATATTCGAAACGTCAAAAGACTTACAGTTAGACGATATCGATACAGTAGAAACACCATCGCTATCACCTACCAAAAAAGAAAAAGCTATTCCGGTCAACTTTTATTTAGATTGTATTCATAAAATACAGAACCACCTTAAACAACAGCTTATAAAACAAACAAAAATAACATATACGACCAAAGACAATAGTCTCTGCGTAATGTGTACCATATCCCGAAATCATAATACAACCGATAAACAAGGCCGATTTTGGTTTGCATTTCACCCTCATCAACAAAAAATGTTGGAAGAATATCCTACGGCTTACGTCGCATTTGGATGCGGAGATTCTCAAAAGACACTCCTCATACCCTATGCCCTATTTGGTCCTTTGGTCAAAAATATGTGGACGACTGAAAAGGAGAATAGAATGTATTGGCACGTTATTATTAACTACAAAAACGATAAATTCCTTTTATCGCAACCCAAAACTACCGATCATAATCCTGTCGATATAACTGAATACTTAATATAATAAAAATTCCTCAAACCGATCATGTAGATAAACCGGGAAAATCATGACACCCTTTCTATATCGCATAGCCCAAGCCTTTTACAAAAAGTACGGTAACGAAATCTCTCGACTTGCATTTGTTTTTCCCAACCGGCGAAGCGGCATTTTTTTTCAAAAATATTTGGCCGAAGTTTCCGGGAAACCGATCTTCTCGCCCAAAGTAACCACGATAAACGACCTAATGGCCGAGCTATCGCCCTATGCCTTAATAGACCGAATCAGCCTACTTGTAACGTTGTATAAAAAATACATCGAACTGAGAAAGAGCGATGAGACATTCGACAATTTCGTTTTTTGGGGAGACATGCTGTTAGGTGATTTCGACGATGTGGATAAATACATGGTCGATGCTCGGCAATTATTTACCAATATACACGATCTGAAAGAGATAGACGAATTTTATCTGACCGAAGAGCAAATAGAAATCGTCAAACGTTTCTGGGGGCATCTGTTTTTTCCTACCACCGAAAGCGATAATAAACAGCAATTCATTCAACTGTGGCAAATTCTTTTCGATCTTTATACCGGATTACGAGATGAGCTATCCTCTCGAAACAAAGCCTATGAAGGCATGGTATTCCGAGACGTCGCCGAACGGAGTAAACGGAAAGAAGCTCTCGACCTACCTTATACACAAGTGGTATTCATCGGATTCAACGCTATCACCGAAGCCGAAAAAATATTCATGGAATATTTACGCGACATCGGCATAGGAGATTTCTATTGGGATTATTACGCTCCCACCTTGCAGGATTCATACAACAAAGCGGCATTCTTTCTTAACGATAATAAACGCAGATTCCCCTCAAAAATCGAGATCGACGAGCATATCGAACAAACGCCTCAGATCGAATTAATATCGATACCGTCGGCTGTCGGGCAGGCGAAACAAGCGACAGATATACTTCAAAGCCTTATCGACAATAATCATTTATCTCCCGAAAAGGCCATCAATACAGCCATCGTTCTCCCCGACGAAGAGTTGTTGCTTCCTATGCTATACTCCATTCCACCGGAAATCTCTACGGTAAACATCACTATGGGATATACGTTGCAACACACCACTGTCGCAGCACTCATGGAATCGATATACCAAATGCAGCGCCGCGTCCGGGTCTCAAAAGGAGAGCCGAGATTCTATCATCTCGATGTAAAACAATTATTGGGACACCGGTTCATAGCGTCTCGAATAGGCGAAAAAGCCTATCAAATAACGAATTTCATCAACGAAAACAATCGCACATTCGTCTCTCCGAAAGAATTAGGGAATCATCGACTGATAAAACTTCTGTTTCTTATACCCCGTACAACAGATGAAGCGGCAGCCTATCTGATAGAATTGCTCGAATATTTGCAACAAGGAGAAAATAGGAGCGATTCATCAGAAGCCGGCGACGAAGAAACACCTGTGGGATTCTCGGCGATAGAACTGGAATTTATGTATCACTACTACATTACCGTCAAACGGTTACGTGATGTTATCGCCGAGCAAGACATAGAGATGACCGTAGAAACATTCTTTCGGCTATTGGGGAAAATGGCCGCATCGATTTCCATACCGTTTCAAGGGGAGCCTTTATCGGGATTACAAATCATGGGCGTACTCGAAACTCGTGCGCTCGATTTCGATAATCTTATTATCCTTTCCATGAATGAAGGGGTATTCCCCGTTAAGAAAATAGCCGCCACATTCATTCCCTACAATTTAAGAAAAGGATTCGGCATGGCTACGACAGAGCATCAAGACAGTATTTACGCCTACTACTTTTACCGCATGATAAGCCGGGCTAAACGGGTATTCTTATTATACGACAGTCGCACCGACGGACTCAAAAGCGGAGAAGTGAGCCGATATATATACCAACTGAAATACCATTACCGCATACCCATACAGGAAATACAGATCAATTGCGACATAGCGACCTTCTCTCCGATAACAATCTCCATCGATAAACGGAAATATGGCATAGAAAAAAAATTAGCCGATTTCATGCAAGGAGGAAATAGCGCATTATCGGCCAGTGCAATAAATCGTTATTTGAACTGTCCTTTACAATTTTATCTGCAATACATCGAAAAAATAGAACAAACCGACGAAGTCGCAGAAAGCGTCGACAGCAGTACTTTCGGTAGCATTTATCACGGTATGATGCAAAAAATTTATAACCGTATCAAAGGCGAAAAAGAAAAAATAACTGTCACCGCCGACCACATCGACGCCATACGCAAAGACAAAGGCTTGCTCAACCGGTATCTCGAAGAATGTTTTGCCAAAGAGTATTACAAAGCCCCACATAGCCCCGAACCGCTAACCGGGTATGATTACCTGACCGGGGAAATCATTCTTAAACTGATTGACAAAACTCTGGAAAAAGACCGTGCCCTTACGCCTTTTTCCTATGTAGCCTCCGAACTTCCCATACATAAAAACATATCGATCGGGAACAACCGATCCATACAGTTGAAAGGCTTTATCGACCGGGTAGACGAACATAACGGACTTATTCGTATCGTCGATTATAAAACCGGACGCGAAAGACTCGATTTCAAATCGGTAACAGAACTTTTCTACCCTTCTGAAAAAGATCGTAAAAAAGCAATCATGCAGGTGTTATTTTACTGCAAGTTGTACAAACTATACAAAACCCCTATACAACCCTTACAGCCGTCTATTTATATTGTCCGTAACTTATTCGATAAATTCGAATCCTTCTTGAAATACGACAAAGAGCCTCTCACCGACTTTAACCTTGTAGAAAAAGAATTCGACCTATACCTTACTCGTTGTTTAGAAGATATATTCGACCTCGACAAACCATTTTCACAAACCACTGTTGAATCGCATTGTAAATATTGCGATTTCAAACAGTTATGCAAACGATAACTCGAACAAATGAAAAGCGAATAAATTTTTCTACATAAGCTAATGTTCTTTCTCCAAGAAACATGGTATCGCCCAATTTATTTTAACTTCGCCCTTATACGGCTTAAACTTACAGGAGTAATTCCCAAATACGAGGCAAGACATTCTAAGGGAATTCTTTGTAACAAATCGGGAGTACGCTCCAACAAAACTCTATAACGTTCGGAAGCCGTCGTGAATAACAGTGGAATTAGTTTTTCCTCTGCTCGCAAAAATTCCAATTCGGCGAGTTTTCTCCCCCAATTCGCTATATCGATGTCTTCCTCAAACAAGCGATACAAATCGCTCCTCTTTAAGCAATACAAAAGAGAATCTTCCATAAGCTCTATGGTTTCGTATCCAGCCTCATTCTTTACATAACTTTTCAATGACATGATAGTCGCCCCTTCTTTCCCGATCCAAAACGTTATATCTTTACCTTCGTGCGAAACATAGGCCCTCACAATTCCTCTTTTTATAAAGAATATATCCGACTCGATTTTCCCTGCCTCCAATAGGAGATGCCCCTTAGGGTGTCCGAGTTCCAAAGAACAAGATAACACCCTATCCATCGATTTCTCCGATATCGGATATATGCTGTTGATTATGTCTCGTAAATCCATAAAACACGACTCATTCCAAGTATATTAAATACCTCTCAAAAAATCTTCGAGCGACTCTTTCCCCAAATTCAACTTTTGTCTCAAACGATAACGATTTTTCTTAACGCTCTCAGGTTGTAAAGAGAGCATTTGGGCTATATGTTTATTTTCCATACCGGTACGGATATATGCACATAAACGAAGCTCCCCTTCGGTAATAGATGGACACAAAGTCTTCAACCGAACAAAGAAATCGGGATGTACCTTTACAAATTGCATTTTAAAGAAATCCCATTCATCGTCGGTCCCCAAGTGCATTCTTATATTGTTACTAATTTGCAAAGCCGTGTTCGATTGAATATTTCCGGCATCTTTTTCTTTTTCCAATTCATCGACAAGAGATTTCAATACTTGGTTCTTCTCCATGATGATCAACGAATTGGAGGCAAGCTCCCTATCTTTGTACTCCAATTCCACTTTGAAACAATTATTCTGCAACATCTCATTCTCCAACCGAGTCACCAATTCTTTATTTTCCAACTCTTTCAATTGTTTCTTTATCTTCTCCTCCCTACTCTTTTTCCAAAATATATAACAAACCAATGCGGCAATACAAAGTATGAATGCACAAACGACAAGAATCAAAACGAACCGGAACCTGCCTCTTTCTTCCGCCTGCTGCAATTCGAGTTCCTGTTTCTCTATGGCCGCCCGGCTTTCCATACGTCTAATTTCAGCCAAACTGTTTACTTGGTCCAACGAATCTTTATATTGTTCATACCTGTTCAAATAAACATAAGCACTGTCCTCCTGCTGTATGGCAGCAAAACATTCCGACATATTCTTTATGACAGGAACGATGAGGTCGATATTCCGAATATTCACTCTACGGCATGCCTTTCTATAATAATACAAAGCACTATCCTGTCTATGATTATTTTGGTAAAAACGCCCCATAAAACACTCCGACTGAATCAACAGTCTTTTATTCGCAAATTCGGTAGACAATCGATACGCTTCTGAAACATATTTTTTACTCAGAGGTACATCATGTTCAGTCAACAATAACAAAGTATTGATATAGAAAGACGTATCTTCAACACAAACAGGATTTTCCAACAGTTTATAAAGAATTTTTTCGGCCTGCACCTCTTCATTCATCGAATATAAAACATTCGAAATATTCAACTGGTTTTTTGCCCGATAAACCGGCTTATTCAGTTTCTTATAATAAGAATCTGCTTTCTGCAAATACTCCAACGCCTTAGGATAATCTTTCAGGCGACTCAGTATGTTTCCCATATCGATATAAGCATGAGCCAACATGAACAGATTGTTCGTCCGGGCATAATACTCCGATATTTTCTTTAAATTCTTATAAGCAACATGCGGCTGATTTTTATGCATAATTGTCCATAAATGAAAAACACGCATATAATCATAAACATAACGTATGGAATCTACCTGCTGATAGGCCTCATCAATTAAATGAATTGTAGAATCGGAATTGTTCTTTTTAAGCTGCGACCTTGCATCCCAAAATTTAGCTCGCCACAGGTACACCGTTTCTTTATGGTGAGCTCGGGCTATGGTATATAATTCCTGTATCAACGAATCCCGATAATAAATACTATCGGTAGATATAAATTCCAATTCAAGCACATCTGCAATCGAATCGAATGTATTATCGATAGGCTTCCAATACGTCCCTATAACCTCACGCCCCCAAAAGTTAAAGGAATATAACCATAAACAAACGAATAAAAAACCTCTTTTCATGATACAAATATACGAAAAATGCCATCTGTCCACCGATTGTCCATTCTTTTTTTTCGAGAAAAGCAGCATATTAGTTTACATTTGTATATTAAAACTAAAAAATAGTGGTTAATATGAGAAAAGAAAAACTTTTTCATTTATTAGTATTATTAGGATTTACCTTATTATCCATGACCATCTCTGCCCAAACCGACAGTCGTGATGTTTACGGTTGGCTGAGATATGACGATTACAACCAAGACGAATACGGTATTTGTAAATTCAAAACCGATGCGGCCGATGACATTCAACCCGTATGGCCTTACGACCAAGCAAGAGTAGCCTGTGCAGGTGCATTCGCCGAAGGATTCTATTATGTTTATCTATATGAGACCGACGGTTATAATGCCACCCCTTACTCATTCAATCGCATAGATCTTTCCACCGGAGAGTCCACACAGGTCGCAGATTATAGAGGTATGCCATTTTTATTTCAGGATATGACATACGACTATTCGACCCAAACCATGTATGCCATCGGGTATGATGAAAGCGTCTATACAACGCTGCTATTGAAAGTAAATCTGACCACCGGAGAAACGACCATTGCAGGAGAGATAGGCGAAAGCAAATATGTAGCCTTAGCCTGTTCTTATGAAGGTCAATTATATGCCATCGATGTAGACTATGGAGATTTATGGAGTATCGATAAATTTACGGGGGCAGCCACAGACATCGGCTATACCGGTGAACGGGTAAGCGAGGATCTTCAATCTATGGAGTTCGATCACGAAACAAATACTCTTTATTGGGCCGGATATAATTTTTGGGGAACGATAGATACCTCTACGGGAGCAGCAGAAGGGATTAGTAAATTAGGGAACTATGCACAAGTCGTAGGACTTTATATACCCTTCAAAAAAACGAATCCTAATGCTCCTGCCGAAATCTCGGATTTACAAATCACACCGGGAGCTAATGGAGAATTATCTGCCGAATTGAGTTGGACAAATCCATCTTTAACTTTCGGAGGGAATAAACTAACCAACTTAACAAAGATAGAAATTTATAGAAACGAACAACTCGTTCACGAAATCACAAACCCGGCAATCGGAGAAAAAAGTAATTGGCAAGATACCGGAATACAACAAAATGGATCGGTTGTATATCGAATTACCGCAATCAATAACGAGGGAACAAGCAGCACCACGGCACAAGCAATATTCATAGGACGTGACGTACCGGCAGCTCCTTCCCAACTATCATTGATTGTCCTCGATGAAAACAGAGCAAAGATAACATGGTCTACTCCACAAACCGGTGCAAACGGAGGTTGGATAGATGCCTCTGCTCTCACCTATAAAATTACTCGTCTACCGGATTCTATCGTTGTAGCCGAAACTACGACCGGTAATGAGTATATAGATAATTCCATTACAAAACTAAATATCTATTCTTATCAGATACAAGCCATTACCCCCGATGGCGCAGGTCCAACCGCAACCACGGACAGGCTTGTCATGGGTCCGGCATTAACTGTACCTTACCGATGTAATTTTGCGACAGACGACCAATTCGCTCTCTGGAATGTGATCGACGCCAATAATGACGAATACACATGGAAACGGGAAACGACTCTTGCAGCCGCTTATTATTACTATAATGAAGATGGAGAAACCGGGGGAGACGATTGGTTGGTTTCTTCGCCGATTCATTTGGAAAAAAACAAAATCTATCGCTTAAAGTTTAAATTACAATCCTATGACGTAGGTTATCCCGAAAAGGTCGCCGTACATCTGGGTACAGGAGCTTCTGTCGCTGAACAGACGACCTTACTTGGCGACTATGAAGTCGAAAGCAATACATTCGTCGAATATAAAGTCATTCTCCCCGAAAGGTTGGAATCAGGAAATTATCACATTTCTTTCCATTGCCACTCTGAGCCGTACATGTTTATCCTTTATGTAACCGACGTTTTATTAGAAGAAGTCAGCGAAGGGGTCTTATCGGGTGTCGTAACAAACGGACAAACACCTTTGGAGGGTGTGGAAGTAACCATAAAAGACTCTGAAACTAAATGCACTACCGATGAAAAAGGTTTCTATGAATTTAAAGAACTGGAAGCAGGAAACTATACATTGACGTTCAATAAAACAGGTTACCGCTATATCGAACAGAGCGATATAATCGTCGAAATGGGAGATACTGCGAAAATAAATACGACGTTGGAGGAACTGCCTACTTATTCCGTAAGCGGTAAAATAGTAAACAGTAAAAACGAACCTATCAGTCATGCGAAAGTATCGATAACCGGATATACCGATTACTCGACAGAATCCGGTTCCGACGGTACATTTATATTCCCACAAGTATATCAATCCAACCTATACGCACTAACCATCGAACGTTACGGGTTAAGCAACGATACACTGACTCTGAACGTAGAAAATAGTAATATCGTTTTAGATGACATCATACTAAAAGACAAGCCTCTTCCACCCTATTCATTGCAAGCTGAAATTCAGGGAGAACAGGTAAAATTAGAGTGGAAAGAACCTATGGATACCCGTTTATTCCGTCACGATAACGGGATACATGGTGGAAGACTCGGAACAACAGGATCGACAGTAAAAAGCGTATATGGTTCGGTATTCAGAACACCGACCAAGCTAACCGGAATGACATGGTTCACAGAAAACTACCTTACCACACATCACACGGTCAATATTTTTGTGTTCGATTTAGATACCGAAGGAGAGCCCACTTCGACCATCTTATACTCTCAAACGAATGTTCCCAACAAAGATATGGAATGGAGCAGTTTTGAATTCCCGGAACCGATAAATGCACCGAATGGATACATGTTGGCACTCAGCTATGAAGGCCACGTCGGATTAGGACTCGATACAGGCGAAGGTCCCGACTATCCGTTTACCGAAAAAACAAATTGTTTCTCAGAGGATTACACGACCGGAAAGTTCACTTATACGGAAGAACACGATATCAAACGTTCTCTGATGATTCGCGGTATCGGTATTCTGATCGGTGAAGACGAATTACCGCCTGCCACGACAGATAAAAAATACCAAGTATGGAGACTAACCGCCGAACAGAAAGACACTCCGGAACAATGGGAATTATTAACCGCCGAAACAGTAGAGGCATATTCTTATACCGATACAAATTGGAGTTCCTTGAAACAAGGATTTTATCATTATGCAGTCAAAACCGTTTACAATAACGGAGAAATCGTTTCGCCGGCAGCATTCACGCAAGCGTTAACGAAAGATATGTACACTCGGGTCACCCTCAACATAAAAACGAGCACTCCTACCAACGAAGCGAAAGGAGCCCAAGTAGTTCTGACAAATATTGATGGAAACAGCGAACATATATACACCGGTACAACCGATGCTTCGGGTAAAATCGTCTTCTCCAATATATGGAAAGGGACTTACGATATAAACATTTCATTAAAAGGTTTCAATAACTACACAGCCGAATCCGAAGACTTTTCCACTGAAAACAGTTACGAAAAATCTAGCTACGTATTACAAGAATATATCGTCAATCCGTTCAATCTCGAAGTGGTGAAAACCGACAATGAACAGGAGCGCATGTTCAAATGGAACGTGTCGGAACATCTTTTCGACGATTTTGAAACTCATACCGATTTTGTCATCAACTCGGCAGGAAACATAGGCTGGACTTATATCGACGGTGACGGTCAAGAAACTTATGGAATCGACGACGTAGACTACATCAATGCGACTCTTCCGAAAGCCTATATGATCTTTAACCCATACGCTACCGACCCCAACATCGCACTTTTCGATTCCAATATCAGACCACGTAGCGGAGAAAAATACTTAGCTTCATTCCCTGCACGTCCGGGTGCGAACAATGACTTTATCATTTCTCCCGAACTGAACTTCAATCGAGACTTTATATTGAAGTTTTATGCCAAGAGTTATACGGAAGATTATGGTAAAGAGTTGATGAATGTAGGATATTCGGTCACCGGTAATGACGCAACCGATTTCATCTGGCTGAACGGAGAAAACCCGATAGAAGTTCCGATGGGAAATTGGACGGAATATAAATATACCATTCCTGCCGAAGCCAAATATATAACGATTAACTGCGTCTCCAATAATATTTTCGTCTTTATGGTCGACGATATATTCATCGGAGTAGAGTTACCAGAAGGAGTCGATTTAAACAACATGAAAGAAAATATCTCTTTCGAAGTCTATTTAGATGGTGAAAAAATCAACACGACCCAACAGAGCAATTATCTGTTCTCCGGTCTGAATAAAGGTAAACATAAAGCAGGTGTGAAAGCTGTCTTTTCTTCGGTAACGACCCCTATGACAGAAATAGAGTTTGATGTGGAAGAAGGCAGCGGAATAGAAGAAAACCAATTAAACGGCAGAACGATTCACCCCAATCCGGCAAAAGAGACAGTAACAGTTTCCGGTGAATATGACTACTTGTCCATATTCGATATATCCGGGAATGAAAAGTCTCGTTATTTTTACGGGGAAACAATAAGCGTACGGAACCTGCCATCGGGTATCTACATCGTCAGAATCGTTTCCGGCAGCCAAACCGAGGTGACCAAATTGGTCGTGACTAAATAATAATTTTCTAATTATATTTCGAAGAATCCCGATACATCGTTATGTATCGGGATTTTTTTACTACGTTCGATATCATTCATCATTAATCGTCAAAAACTTATTTCACTTCTTATCAAATGTAAAGTAAAAATAGGCGGGACTAGAATAACTTTGCACCATTTTCAAATTAACCTCTCGATTTTATGACGAACTGGATTATTTTGATTGTAGCAGGATTCTTCGAATCGTGTTTCGCTTTTTGCTTAGGAAAAATGAAAGGAGTTGTAGGCCTCGAATATTACTTTTGGGGCATAGGTTTTCTAGCTTGTCTGGCTCTAAGTATGATACTTCTGGCCAAAGCCATACAGACAATTCCTATCGGCACGGCCTACCCTGTATGGACAGGAATCGGCGCTGTCGGTACGGTGATAGTAGGCATCGTCTTTTTCCATGAACCTGCAGCTTTCGGTCGACTGTTTTTCGTTACGACATTAATTGCATCAATCATAGGTCTGAAAATGGTTTAATTAGAAATAAATAGTAATATATGTTCAAAGAGATAATGGCTGCCACCGAACACAACAACCTTAAACCGATACAGACAAAAAATAAATGAGAAATAAACTACAACCGTGTTCTTTACTATTCTCCGAGCTGTCGTTTTATCCACTCCATCACCACAGCCACGGCATAATGTTGTTCCTCATCGGTCAATTCTCGACCGGCCGGTATACGATGCCATTTTTCGAAACAACCTCGGCAACAACACCCGGTGGCATGTTGAGCTATAAACACGGGATGCCCGCGCATGGGAGTTTGTTTACCATCGTTGGGAATCACGGCCGGAGCCAATCGTTTACGAATAAAATCGGCGGCATGACGGGCAATCGTATCCTCTCCTTTTTCTTTCAGATACACTATTTCCTTAGTAGTTAAACGAAATTTGCTGCGGAACCGGGACTGTGAAAGTCGTTCGAAAAGGTCTCCCCAATCATAGGTATTGGGTAAAGCCTCTGTTTTTTCGACAGAAGTCGATTCAGGGAATAATTCACCGCAGAAAAAATCGCTTCCTTTAACCTTCTTCATGAGACAAAAACAACAGAGGTTGACCTACAAAATCATCTCCATTCCTACTTTTTGAGGTTTTAAACCACATTTTTCATAAAACGTCATAGCCGATTCGTTGCAACACCACACATTTAAAGTGACATTGTAACACCCTTGTTCCTTAGCCAACCGAACCACCGCATCATAAATCACTTTACCCACACCATTGCCCCGTTGGCCTTCATCGACACACAAATCGTCGATATACAGAGTCTTTATATCCGTGAGGATATGACTATCCCGATGTTGCTGAAAAATACAAAACGCATATCCCAAGACTCTATCTTTATCATCTGCCGCTACCAAAACCGGGGTATCGCAATCGGACATAATTTTTCTTAATTCTTCATCTGTATATTTTTTCTTCCCGGATTTAAATAAATCGGGGCGTCCTCGATGATGAATACTATTCACTTGAACCAAAAGTTTGTTTATCTGCTCTATATCCTTTTCTTCTGCAAACCTTATTATCATTGTGCTTATACTCTTTTTCATTACGAAGATACTGATTCTTGAATATAAAGAGAAATGTCACCACCCCCAAAAATCTATCTTTCCCCAATCTCACGGCACATATCACTCTGCGGAACAATCATCGAAGAATCAACAAAAAAGGATATATTTCACTAATAATCAAAACAATACAAATAAAAATTCATAAATATCAATCAAAATAAATACCCAAGAGTAAAGTATAATATATAGATTTTATCGAAAAACGATAATTATTTATTGATTTTCTTTTTGAATTAAAATTTTATATGTATGTTTGCACCATATTAAGAATGAAAGATAAACCAGTTACAATCCTTTTTATTCACAAAAAATCTATCTTTGTAAAAATAGAATGAAACAAACAATAAATAAAAACAAGGAACAATGAAAAAATTTTTCACCACGACATTCGCCTGCGTATTGGGCGTAATGATTGCAGGAATATTATTAACCTTATTGTCCATCGCAGCATTAACCGGAATGGCGGTTTCGACAGAAACCGAATACACAGCGAAACCAAACACTATCATGAAATTGGATTTAGGTATCGTTACCGACCGTAGCCAAGAAGATTTCATGAGTGTTTTGTTTGGGAACCAACAAAAAACAGACGGTCTTGACAACATCATTAAAGCTATAAAAACAGCCAAGACAAACCCAAACATTGCCGGCATATACATCGATGCTAACGGCTCTTCCCTCGGTGTTGCCTCTCTCGACCGCATACACCGGGCTCTGAAAGATTTCAAAGAGAGCGATAAATTCATCTATGCTTATGCCGACGACTACACACAACGCGAATATCTACTGAGTGCGGTAGCCGACAGTGTCGTTCTAAATCCGGTAGGAGCTATCGATTTCAGAGGGCTGGCAAGTCAAATAATGTTTGTAAAAGGGCTTTACGATAAATTGGGTATCGAAGTCCAAGTCCTAAAAGTAGGAACATATAAATCGGCGGTAGAACCTTATATCAACACGCAAATGAGTGAAGCGAACCGCGAGCAGACGATGGCCTACATGACTCCTATTTGGAATCATCTTCTCGAACAACTTTCGCAAGACCGAGACATATCGGTGGACCAGCTGAACAATCTGGCCGACACTCTATTGGTGACAGTCGATGCCAAAGAATTAATTGCCAAAGGATTGGTCGATACGTTAATGTACCGTCCTCAAATGAACGAATTTCTGAAAGCCAAAGTGGGAATAGATAAAGACGATGATTTAATCTTCGCATCAATCAACGAAGTAGCATCGATCAAGCAAGCCCCAAATAAAGCCAAAGACGAAATTGCTATCGTCTATGCCGAGGGAGGCATCGATATGGGTGAAACCAACGGAGTGAACACCGCCAAGCTGGTCGAAGATTTAACCAAAATACAAAACGATAAAAACGTAAAAGCAGTTGTTCTCCGAGTTAATTCTCCGGGTGGAAGTGCTTATGGTTCGGAACAAGTATGGGCTGCTATCGAAGCTATTAAAGCTGCCGGAAAACCAGTAGCCGTATCGATGGGCGATGTCGCTGCATCGGGTGGATATTACATCTCTTGCAATGCCGACCGTATCTTTGCAAATCCCACTACATTGACAGGCTCGATCGGCATTTATGGCCTAATCCCTAACTATAAAGGTTTATTGACTGGGAAATTAGGCCTTACATTCGACGGCGTACAAACCAATAAATATGGTAATTTCCCCTCGGTAAGCCGGGCTATGACAACCGATGAACATCGGCAAATGCAACAATACATAGAACGAGGCTACGAATTATTCACCACTCGTTGCGCCGAAGGCCGTGGCATGAGTATCGAGGCGATCAAAAAAATCGCCGAAGGTCGTGTATGGGACGGTGCAACAGCCCTCGAAATAGGTCTGGTCGATGAATTGGGAGATTTGGATGCCGCTATCGAATGGGTTGCTCAAAAAGCCAAACTCGACAAATATAAAACAAGTGCTTATCCAAAACAAAAAACGGCTATGGAACAATTAATGGACGAGCTGGGAATGAATGTTCGCTCAAAAATAGCCGCTTCTTATTTAGGTGAAAATTATAAATATTTCAAAGCGTTGGAGCAATGTCAAAATATAGATCCCGTACAATACCGTATGGAAGACATTGAGCTCTACTAAGTCTTATGTACGGAAAATCGGTTAAGATAAACCATTGGCTCATTCCGATCAGTTGGCTATATGGACTCGGAGTAGAGATTAGAAACAAACTCTTCGACTGGGGCATTCTCCCGGCCGAAGAGTTTGACATACCCGTCATATCAGTAGGCAACCTTGCCGTAGGAGGGACAGGCAAAACGCCTCACATCGAATACTTGATCGAATTACTCGGTCATAAATATCATATTGCCGTACTCAGCAGAGGATACAAACGGAAAAGTAGAGGATTCATATTGGCCGATGACAAGTCTACCGCCCGTGAAATAGGAGACGAACCTTACCAGATAAAAAGAAAATACCCCAATATAACCGTCGCGGTAGATGCCAATCGCCGTCGAGGTATCAAACAATTAAAAAAACAAATACCCGACATCGATGTGATTCTACTCGACGATGCTTTCCAACATCGCTATGTTACGCCGTTGTCCTCGATAGTACTGACCGACTACAATAGAGCTTTACACCTCGACAAACTATTACCGGCGGGACGATTACGTGAATCTCGACACGAATTGTCGAGAGCCAATATGGTCATCGTAACCAAGTGTCCAATAGATATGAAACCTATTGAATATAATATTATATCTCGTTGGTTACACCTGTTTCCCTACCAAAATCTATATTTCTCCACTCTTTCTTACGGTCATCTGCAAGCAGTATTCCCCGATACTGCCATAGGAGAAATATCGCTAAAAGATATATCGAGAAAAGACGGATTGATGGTAGTAACCGGAATCGCCAACCCGGCTCCCATGCTGCAATACATCTCTCATTTTCACGACCTGCGAGAAAAGCTACTTTATCCCGATCATCATAACTTTACTTCGAACGATCTGAACGATATAACGACACGGTTTTTGGCCTTGAAAGGAGAGAAAAAATACATCATCACCACAGAAAAAGATGCAGCGAGACTACGATCGGTCCCATTCGATGACGCAATAAAAAAAGCGCTCTATTTTCTTCCGATACATGTTCGTTTCATGCAACATACCGGAACATCATTCGATGAAAAAATTTCAGACATAATCTATAAGAACCGCAGATCGAAACAAGTGAAAAAATAACTTCGAAGCCGCATTGAGTTTTTTATGCCAGATTAAGATCATCGCACAAAATATCTATCTACAAAAATTAAAACAGTTTCTTAAAACTCCACGGTAATTCCCAATGTCGGCAGAATCACTCCGCTTTGTTGGGCGATGTATTTCATGCGATACCGTTCTGTCCCGTCATTATCCACATATTTTTCGCCCGTGCTTATCAATACCGGAGGATTATCGTATTTAAAATTCAGCACATTCTGTAAATCTACATAAAATCCCAACATCACACCTTTGAAATAAAACGACTTATCCACTCTGATATCAGCCTCATAGAAAGTTTTCAAACGTCCTGTATTATACCGGTCATAATCATAATAAGGTCTAGCCGTGGCATCCCACGCCGGAACAAGAGACGAAGTATACTCATCATAAGGAGTATATGGAGCCCCTCCCATCAACCTGAATTTCAATCCTATATCCCAGTTTTTAGGTAACTTATACGTCCCGGACAAAGTAAAAAGATGACGATAATCCCATGCCGACGGTATATAAATCCCGGTTGCCGGATCCTCGAACTGACTACGATACCATGTATAAGAAGCCAATGCCGTAAACCGTCCCATACCAAACCAACGGAGCATCACTTCCAAACCATAGGCTCTGCCTCGCGCAGTCGAGCTTGCCGCCTCATTACCCGACACACCGTAGTCCGTCCCCTTACAGGCCAATGGAATACTATCCCTTAGAGACAACGGTGAATGAGTATATTTTTTATAAAACCCTTCAACCGTCAAACGTGCCCACTTGTTGATATAATACTCCACTCCAACGACAGCTTGGTCGGAACAAATATATTTCAATCTCGATTTATTTATCAAAACATTATCCTCTTGATACCCCATTGTCGTATATGCCGGTAGCTGATAAAACCGACCTATGCTACCATTCAAAAAGAAATTCCCTATCAAATTATACGAAAGCGACAACCGGGGAGAAAATTGCTTGAAAGGATTATCCGTCAAAGAAGAATAATTACAAGCATCGAGACGAAATCCAAATGAAGCCGAAAAACGATCGTCGGCCGACTTATATCCAGAAGTTGCGAAGATACCCCATTTGAACAAACCCAAATCCGTTTTATATCTTATTTCCTTAGGGATATCGGTAAATGCACGTTGAAACGTATTATTCCTATAAACGGCATAATCGACATTAAATCCAGCGGTCAAATCAAACAGCCCCACCAATGACCTGTTCTCGAACCTCAAATGATTTTCAATCTCGTCCGATTTAAGCCTCAAAGTCAGATTATCGGTAGAAGATTCATCATTATCCCTATACTTAATATTACTGTTATTCATAAAACTACGGCTCAACACGACCGTCTGTGTATGATTGCCCGAATAATGCTTATAGACTGCACCCAGAGTATAGGTATTCTGTTTAATGGTAGGCAAATAGTTCAACAGATATTGTTTCGATTCATCTTCGGGATCCGTTTCCGTGTTTAACTTCATATCGTCTATCGCGCCCAATCCCAAGACCATAAGCTCATGTTCCTGTGAAAAACGGGTCTTTACCTTGAACTGAGCATCGGTATAACGGGGCAAAAACGGCATATCGAGCAAGGAAAACAGTAGTTGCAAATAAGACTGCCTTACTGAAACGATATAAGTCGTCTTATTCCCAATATGTCCTTTCGAAGTCAAAGCCACCTCCGAAGCTCCAACGGTTCCTTTAAAAGTATATTTATCGGGAGTACCGTCGAGAAGTTTAAAATCGAATACAGAACTTAAAGCATTTCCCCGACTTACAGGAAAAGCCCCCGTATAGAAATTGACCTCACGGATAAGATCGGCATCGATAATCCCAACCGGTCCCCCCGATGCACCTTGTGTGCTGAAATGGTTGATATTAGGTATCTCTACCCCGTCTAAGAAAAACTTATTTTCCGAAGGACCTCCACCCCTTATCATCAAATCATTCCTGTACCCGTTTCCCACAGCCGAAGCCACACCGGGAAAAGAATTTACGACTTTCGAAATATCCCGGTTTGCGCCCGGACTTTTTTCTATCTCCTGCACACCGATAACCCTCATAGCGATAGGGCTCTCTATCGAACTTCTAAACGGAGCGGCCACAACACTTACCTCGCTTAAAGCCACCTGCGATTCTTCCAACGCTATATCGAGCGTATAATCATAAGACGATATACGAAACTCAGGAGAGACATAAGTTTTATATCCGACAGAAGAAACCTGTATGCGGTACATTCCCGGAGATAAATTTCCAATGAAATAATTACCCAAAGAATCGGTCATCGTCCCCATCGGAGTATTCCAAATACCCATACTGACAAAGGGCAATCCCTCACCCGTTGCACGAGACGTCACCACTCCTTTTACAGAATACGTTTGAGCTCCATAAGCCGAAATAAATATAAAAAAGAGAAAAACAAAAAGTGTATGTAACCGCAACATAAACAATCCTTTTTTAAGAGTACAAAGATAAATATATTTTTGTTCTCGATTCAAAAAAGAAAATAACCGATTACGTACGTTCAAAAAATTATCCGTATAAATAAAAAACAATAGTACCATGAAAAATTTATCAAATTTCAATCTACTGATTATCATTTTATTATTCTCGTCTTGCCGACAACAGCCCTTTACAGGAACAGTCCACATAATCCCCTACCCCAACCAAATCGCCATCGGAACTCAATATAGGCCAATAGGGAAAAACTTATCGATTTACCTATCTCCCGAAAGCGGACTGGACAAAGATTATATCGAAGACCTCTTGTCCGATACCGGTGTCAAATGTAAGTTTACTAATTTTAAATGGATAGCCGATTTAACGTTCGACATAAAACCCGATACAATCGGCCTAGAAGGCTATCGGCTCGTATCCAACGACTATGGAACAAAAATTACGGCCTCCGATACAAAAGGTCTATTCTATGGATTACAGACATTCCGACAACTAATAACATCTCAAAACAATACGCTTGTTATTCCGTTCGTCGAAATAGCCGATAGCCCTAAATTTCTCTGGCGGGCTCTCATGCTGGACGAAGGCCGTTATTTCAAAGGAAAAGAAGAAGTTAAAAAGCTATTGGACGAAATGGCTCGTCTCAAAATGAATACGTTTCATTGGTATTTGACCGACGATCAAGGGTGGCGAATCGAGATAAAAAAATATCCGTTACTGACCAAAATCGGAGGGAAACGAGATTCTACCCAAATAGGGAACTGGAACAGTAACATTTACGATGGAAAAGTACACGAGGGATTTTATACACAAGAAGAAATCAAAGAAATAATAGACTATGCAGCCAAGCGACAAATAACTATCGTTCCCGAAATCGAAATGCCGGGGCATGCTTCTGCGGCTATTGCAGCTTATCCCCAGTTAGGAACAGAAAAACAATCTATCAAGGTTCCTACACGCTTCGGAGTACAATACCATGCTTATAACGTCGCCGATCCCAAAGTCATACAATTTATAAAAGATGTTTTAGACGAAGTATGCAACCTTTTCCCCTCGGAAACAATTCACATCGGAGGAGACGAAGTCAAATACGACCAATGGAAAAAATCGGCACAGGTACGTAATTTCATGAAAGAACAGAATATAAAAACACCTGCCGATCTCCAAATATGGTTCACAAATACCATTTCCCATTACCTGGAAAGCAAAAAAAAGCACATGATGGGCTGGAATGAAATTACCGGAGTTAAAATACACGATTACACCGATTTTGAGGATGCAGCCTCCGGAGCATCGCTTGCAGAAGGAACCATCGTACATTTTTGGAGAGGAGACCCTTCTTTGATCAAACAAACAGTCAAAAAAGGATACCAAGTGGTTAACTCCTATCACGAATATACCTACCTCGATTATGACACGGCATACACTTCTCTCGAAAAAGCATACCATTTCGATCCTTTGGCGGGTATCACCGGAAAAGAAACGGATTTAATTATCGGAATAGGAGCCCAAATGTGGGGAGAATGGATACCTACCCCTTCGGACATGTACCGTAAATTATATCCTCGTATAGCGGCTTTTGCCGAATGTGGCTGGACCTCACCTTCAAATAAATCATGGAAACGTTTTAATCAAGCGGCCTACAAAGAAAATCTCCGTTGGAAACAATTATACCAATAAATATTAATATTTATTCTAAAAAATCTACATAGGTAATTATTGATTTATCTATGTAGATTTTTTAGAATTATAAAACTTCATTCTTTTCATTCCTTAAATATTGTTTTTCTATCATTTTTTACCGTAATTTGATGCCGATAAAACAAGCTGCTCCTCGACAGCATCACTTTATGCAAATCACCAGTCAACAAATAGAAGAGATACGTGCAGGCAAAATCAAAACATTCGAGATTTTGTTCAACGCATATTATCCTCGGGTTAAAAGCTTTGCATTCGGTATGATAAAAGATCAATACGAAGCCGAGGAAATAGCACAAAATGTATTCTTAAAGTTGTGGTCCAATCGGGAAAAACTCTCGTCCGACAACACTTTGAGCAGTTACATATTCACCATCGTACAAAATGAAGTTTACGACTTTTTTCGAGAAAAACACTATTCGCTCGGATACCAAGAAAAAATGTTGTCTACTCCACAAAATTTACAGTACGAAATCGATTCGGAATATAACATCAAAGAAATAAAATCCATTGTCAATCGTACGTTGCAAAACATGCCTCCGCAACGAAGAACAATATACCAAATGAGCCGAGAACAATTCTTAAGCAATGACGAAATCGCCAAAACCCTCGGTTTATCCAAACGTACGGTAGAAAAACACATCAGCCTCGCATTGGCTACCATTAAAAAAAATTTAGGAGACTTCCTTTTCTGGCTATTTATATTCTTTATTAAATAAATAGCTGTTATCTCCTATCGTCATTTTCTTACCAATAAAGATTTATATTAAATTTTTTTCACGGTCGTTACGTGTGTAATTTCCTTCAATCGTATAATATTATATAAGATAAAATTATGCAGAATCCAACTCCAACCAGACAAGAACTATCCAGTTATTTTTTCGACCGGTGCACGCCCAAAATAAGCAATAAGGTCGAACGTTGGTTTTTCAAGAACGGTAACAGCCAAGAAGCCAAAAAGTTATTATTCTCCTTATGGGAAGAATTGGAAGATACTACATCATCTACTTCTCCCGAAGAGATACAAGCCGCTTTCGAACAATTCAAAGCTCGATTACTGAGCTCCGCACCCCAAGAAAACAAGTCTAAAAAACCAAACTTGTTTCTCTGGATACAACGTATTGCGGCAATCCTCATTCTCCCTCTGATTATATTTTCGGGGTACTTATTCTATCAACACCAAAAAGAAGAAAACATAGTGTGGATAGAAAAAAGTGCCGGATATGGCGACATCAAACATATCACTTTGCCCGATAACACCACTGTATGGTTGAATGCCGGCAGCACTATTATTTACCCCGAAGAGTTCATCGGCCGTTTCCGGCAAATATTCTTTACGGGAGAAGGTCATTTTTCTGTGGCAAAAAATAAAGAAAAACCATTCATCATTAAATCGAACGAAAGCAGTATAGAAGTTTTAGGAACCCAATTCAATTTAAAATCGTACAGCAACGACAACAGAATAGAAGTAGCCCTTCTCGATGGATCGGTAGCGTTCTGTTATCCGAGTACGACAGACCAAGAAATGAAATGTATCCTCTCTCCGGGCGAACAAGTTTATTACAATCGCACAACCCACAATCTGGAAAAGAAAAATTTTATCCTATCCGACTATTCTTCATGGAAAGATGGAAAATACTATTTCAAAAACGAAACATTGGAAGATATTGCCAAACAGTTAGAGCGGAATTTCGATGTCAACATAATTATCAAAAACGATTCACTCAAACAAATTCCTTATCACATGGCATTTGTCAACAACGAAACTTTAGACGACATTCTATCGGCCATGAATTTAGACGGATATTTAACAATCAAACGAGATGGTAAAATCATAGAAATTTATTGACAATCAAACTAATTTATCATGAAAAGGCACAAAATTCATCACTTCGCCGACATTGTCGGAAGATGCAAGAAAGGCATAATCCCATTTTTATTATGCTTCGTCTTTATGGGATACGGACAAAACATATCTGTCAACTTCCCGAATATAACAGTAGAAAGAGCTTTGGAAATTCTTCGGAATCAAGAAGGGTATTCTTTCTCTGTCAAAACAAATGATGTAAACTTACGACAAAAAGTCAATGCCGATTTGCAAAACCAACCTATCGAAAAGGTATTGGAAACCATATTCCAAAACCAACCGGTTTCTTTCGAAATAGAAGGTAAAATGGTAAGAATCATTAAAGCCCCTGAAAAAGATTCGAAACAAACAGGAAGCACAGCCGAAAGCAAAAAAATCTCCGGTAGAGTAACCGATAAACAAGGTGACCCGCTCATCGGGGTAAGTATCATTGCAAAAGGAGCCAACAAAGGCACGATAACCAATATAGACGGGTATTATTCTTTAACTGTACCCGACAAATCTGTTATACAATTCTCTTATGTAGGCTACGATACCCAAGAACTAAAATTAGGAAAAGGGAATATATTGAACGCCACCCTACAAGAAAAGATAAATGACCTCGACGAAGTGGTCGTTATCGGATATGGCAGTATGAAAAAAAGCGACCTGACAGGAGCTGTTACCTCGGTAAAAACCGAAGATCTTCCGATGGCAGCCAACACATCGATCTCTCACATGTTATCGGGAAAAGCCGCCGGGATAACATCGGTTCAAAACAGCGCACAACCGGGTGGCGGCGTCACTCTGCGTATACGAGGCGAAGCATCTACCGGAGCCGGAAACGAACCTTTATACATCATCGACGGATTTCCAGTAGGAGGATCCCAAGTCGAACCGGCGGCAGACAACAGATATAGCGATTTCGGGTCTCGTAATCCTCTGAACTCTATCAACCCTAACGACATCGAATCCATAGAGATTCTAAAAGATGCTTCTTCCACGGCTATTTACGGAGCAAGAGCTGCGAACGGTGTTATCATCATTACGACTAAAAAGGGACGCGAGGGAAAACCCGTTGTCAATTACAGCGCAAACTATGGCGTCCAACAAATTGCCAACAAGACGGAAATGATGACGGCCGAAGAATTCATGACCGAAGCCAACAAATTCGCCAAAGAGCAATGGCTCTATAACAACAGAGTATATCCATACGGAAATACGAACCCATCGTCGATAAAAGACCCCATCGTCTATCCTTATGAAGCAAAAGATATAAAAAATGCGGGGAAAGGAACCGACTGGTATGACTTAATTACCAGAGAAGGTATGATTCACCAACACAACTTATCGGTATCTGGCGGAACTTCCAACCTGAAATACATGGCATCATTCAACTTCTTCGATCAAAACGGAGTTGTTCGAAACAGTGACTTCACCCGCTATACCGGACGTCTGAACATCGAACATCAAATAAATAAAATATTCAAATACGGAATCAATGCGACTCAAAGTTACATCAAGTCCTCGAATGTTCCATTGGGAACAGAAGACTTCGAAAACTCTGGATTGATAAACTCGGCTATGTCGTACGACCCGACGACACCTGTCAGAGACAAAAACGGGGATTATGCGCAAAGCGATCGAATGACTACTGTACCCAATCCTGTTTCTATGCTCGAAATAGATGACTATACACAAACTAAAAGATTATTGGTGAACGCTTTTCTTCAAGCAGAAATCATAAAAGGATTGGTTGCGAAAATCAATATAGGATTCGATGACCAAAACGGCGTAAGAAATTCCTACATACCCACTACTACATTATACGGTAAGCAAGAAGGAGGAAAAGCCAGCAAAAGTATGGCACAGCAATTCGACCGCTTGTTAGAAGCAACCGTAAACTATAATTTCAATATTGCAAAAGCGCACAAGTTCAATATTTTAGCAGGATATTCCTATCAAGATTTCAACAACGAAGGATTCTCTGCCGCCAATTCACAATTTTTCACCGATATATTCAAATACAACTCACTGGCTTCCGGAGAAGCAGCCCGCCCCACGGTAGCTTCCAACAAGTCAAAAACTATGTTCATCTCCTACTTCGGTCGAATAAATTATAACTTGTTCGATAAATATCTTTTCACTCTCACTGCTCGTGTCGATGGCTCAAACCGATTCGGTGAAAACAATCGATACGGAATATTCCCGTCGGGAGCATTTGCATGGCGTATCAAACAGGAAGACTTTTTAAAAGACGTCGACTTCCTCTCCGACTTAAAAATGAGAATAAGTTTAGGTCAGACGGGTAACAGTGAAATCGGGAATAACGCCTTTGAATACTATACGGCAGCATGGCAACAATATGTGTTTGGCAATTCGATTAACACCGGAACGGCAAAATCGCAAATCGCCAACCCAGATTTAAAATGGGAAACAACAACCGAATTTAACTTTGGTTTGGATTTCGGATTCTTCAACCAACGGTTAAGTGGTACATTCGAATATTTTAAAAAAGAAGTGAAAGACCTTTTGGGTTACCGCTCGCTAAAATCATTCATGGAAGTATCTACGGTAGCCGCCAACATCGGAAAAACTCAAAGTACCGGTATAGAAATTTCCTTGAAAAGCCGAAATTTTACAGGAGAATTCAAATGGGACACTGAACTTAATTTCACCCGATATGTAGACCGTTGGAAAGAGCGTAATCCCGAAGACGAACTAAGCCCTTGGCAAAAAGCGAATGATCCCATTCGAGCTCACTACGGATACCTATCCGACGGAGTTCTGGGTATAGACGAGACACCTCCCGCTTCCATGCCCAACCTGCTGCCCGGTGAATATAAAATAAAAGACGTAAACGGTTATCTCCGAGACGACTTCGGGAACCTTATACCCGATGAAAACGGAAACGTTCAATACACAGATGCCCCGGACGGGATTATCGATGAAGCGGATATCGTATTATTGGGAACATACGATCCGGGCTTCTCAATCGGATTTGGAAATACATTCGAATACAAAGGTTTCGATCTGAATATATTCTTTTACGGCATGTTCGACCGAATCGTCAACAACGCCACGCGTGGAAAATTCTCCATTCCCAATATTCGTTTTATTCTAAACGGACAAAACATGATGAAAGAAATATCCGAACGTTGGTCTAGTGAAAACCCACACAGCAAATATCCGTCTGGATTCGTAAGCCAATACCCGCAGCCATCTGATTATCTGTGGGAAGACGCTTGGTTCATACGCTGTAAAAATATCACTCTGGGTTATACACTTCCTCAAAAATGGATACGGAAAGTATTTTCCAGAGCCCGGATTTTTGCAGATGTTTCAAATCCCTTCGTAATTACACCTTACTCTGGCAATGACCCGGAAACCGATTTCAAAGCCGGTTACCCCAATCAACGTACCTATTCTTTTGGAGTGGACATAACCTTTTAATCCTATATGAATTATGAAAACTAAAAATATATTTTTCTCCTCGCTGTTTCTCATAGCAGCATATTCGTGCTCTTTGGAAAACGAAACTTATGATCAACTTGGCTCCGATAACGTGATGACTACCGAAAACGATGTCAAAGCCGCTGTCACCGGGATATACCACGAACTACGTGGCGGAGGCTGGGATCGCTATAATTGTGCATGGGGTTCTCTACTAACTATGCAAATCGGTTGTACCGATGAATGTGACTGCAACTGGGTATGGGACAAACAACTCGATTTTCTGTGGACTGCTGAAACAACCGATTTAGGGCAATTTTATACCGGACTAGTTCCCGCTGTTACCAAAGCGACCTCTCTGCTGGAACGCATGCGAAAAATATCTATATCCGCTCCAATAAAACGCAGATATATGGCCGAAGTCCGATGTCTCAGAGCTATGTGGGCATATGATCTATATGATCTCTACGGAACAGTACCATTAATTACCGATCCAGATATAGCCCTCGATCCTCAAAAAGCCCAATCTTATATGCCAGAACGGCCCTCGATAGAATGGTATGTCAACTTCATAGACACTGAATTAAAAGAAGCAGAAGAAAATTTGAAACCGGCCAGTCTGCTCGCGGCAAGCGAATACGGGAGAATGACCAAAGGTATCGCTCAAATGTATATGTTGAAACTCTATATGCATGAAGCCGGTCAAGAACGCCACTATCGAAACGACGAAGGCAAAGCTATGATGTGGTGGAATCGGGTAGATTCGATTACCGAAGTCATGATAAAAGACGGAGAATACTCCCTGCAAAAAGATTACATGTCAATATGGTCTCCTTCGAATCAAAGGAACAGCGAAGTAATTTTCCCAATACCCAATTTCCCCGAAGGCGGCTTAGGAAACTGTTTCCTCGCACATGCATTACCCGCCGATTATGTATCGCAAAACGGAATAGCATTGACTAAATGGGGAGGGTTCCTTGTTCCCTGGGATTTTTACGACACCTATGATCCCAAAGACAAACGGAGAAATGCTTTGTTGGCGACCTATTGGAATGGAAAAAAGATGGTCGACCGCCGTACTGAATACACGGGTAAACCGGGTGCTGTTCCAATGAAATACCAAGAAAATCCTAGCACGACAGGGCAATGGGATGCCAGCGAATACGTAATAAACCGATATGCCGAAGTAATATTGGCCAGAGCCGAAGCTCTGAACGAAATATACGGTCCGACCCAAGAGGCCAAAGACCTCGTTCATGAAATACGGGAACGAGCATTCGATAATTACAAAGGCAGCAAATACGAAAAAGAGATAAATGATATAACCGATAAAGATGCATTCAGAGCACACCTATTAAAAGAAAGAGGTTGGGAGTTTTGTTGGGAAGGCATGCGTCGCCCCGATTTGATTCGTCATGGAGAACTAATATCCAATGCCATTGCTCGTGGCAAGCTTATGGCCGAACCCAAACACATTCTATATGCAATACCACAATCGGTAATTTATGAAAATCCAAATCTTAAAAATAACGAAGGTTTTTAGTTATGAACAAATTAAATTTTAAATATCTGTTTCCTAATTTATTCCTATTTTGTATCTGCATGAATCTTACAGCGTGCAGTGAAAAGAACAGTGGCGGAGACAATCTACAATCGGGAGATGAAATAATCTCGTTCGAACCCGACCTAAATACACTTATCCGCAATCCAGCATCGGGTTGGACTTTATACGACGATGCAAACGACTACGTCGCACAAGCGAATACCTATTGGAATCAACAGGGAGCCGCAGCAGAAAAATATGCTTCTATTTTCTATTGGCGTTCCCGATGGTCTGAGCTCGAACCAGAAGAAGGTAAATACGCATGGGAACATGACGAGAATTTCAAAGCGCTCATTCAAGGCGCCCTTGACCGAGGATTGAAATTGGCATTCAGAGTTTACATCGACGGACAAGACAATATTCATAACGGTACTCCCGACTTCGTAAGAGAGGCCGGAGCCAAAGGTTATGCAGTCCATAAGCTCTGGGACCCTGCAAATGAAAACAACAACTGGACTCCCTATGCCGACGACCCCGTCTTTCAGGAAAAATTCGGGAATTTTATCCGTGCTTTCGCCAAAGAATTCGACAATCCCGAACAAGTAGATTTTATCGACGCTTACAATTTAGGCTGGTGGGGTGAAGGGCATCACGTACAATATTTGAACAACAATAATAAATTCAAAGTGTATCAATGGATTACAGACCTATATGCCGAGAATTTCAAAAATGTTTTGCTTGTCGTGAACTTTGGAACAGAAATAGGATTCGAATATGAAAAACGATTGGCTATCGACAAACACGATTTTTTGACTCGCCGTGACGGAATCGGCAGTTATTGGTTCCAAGATGCAGAAGTCAATATCATCAACTCGCTTTTCCCACAAAAAGCATTCATAGCCGAAGGCTGCTATTGGGGAGGAAATTCCGACAGCTATCAACCGTGGAACACCGATCCGCTTTATGCCGACAAATTCAAATCATGGTCCGACTTTTATACTCAGGCTTATAAAGACGCTATACGAGGACATGCCAATACACTCGATTTGAGAGAGGCTACCGAAACCAGAGGTTGGATAACCCACGCCAAAGATTTGGTAAAAGACTTCATTAGTAACGGTGGATACAGATTAACCCCTATCCAAATAGAATATCCAGCATCGGTACAAATGGGAAATACATTATCCATAAAGCATACATGGCGAAATAGCGGGGTAGGCGTATGTCCCAACAATAACAAAAGATGGAACTATAAATATAAAGTTTCATTTGCCCTACTCGATCCCGAAAGCCATGAAATAAAACAACGGATCACCGATGAAAACGCAGAACCGTCGGCATGGATAAAAGGAACCGATAAAACGTATAAAACCAGCGAATCTTTAATTGTCCCAGCCGGACAATACATATTGGCAGTTGCCATTACAGACGATACCCAAAATCAAAAACCGGGATTGAATCTTGCCGTAAAAAACGGGAAATTCATAAACGACTGGCTACAAATCGGTACTATACAAATCACTAAATAATTCATCAACCCTAAAAACACAATTACAATGAAAAAATCACTTTTTTATTTAGCAGCAACACTACTCATTGCTACGACCTCATGTTCCGAAGACAACAATGACGATGACCCCAAAGGGCAAGAGAGCAACATTACACTATACGCGCCCGACGATTTGGAAGAGTTTGATCTTTTGTACGAAAATCCCACACGAAAACTGAAATTCGAATGGGAAAGCGATAAAGAAGGAGCTACATACGCTCTTATATTCAGCCTCGATGAAGAGATGAACAACATCGAGAGAATTGATATCGGAACCGAAATGTACACATCTCTCACCCATCAAGACCTCGACGACTTACTCGGTAAACTGGGCGTAGGCGAATACAAAAGAGGTGAATTATATTGGGCGGTCGAAAGTGAAAACGAAGGAACCTTGTCCCGCAGCGAAATTCGCAGCATGAAATTGTTCCGTTTTTATAAACCTTTCATCGATCCTCGTGACAACGAAGAATATCGCGTATGTCGTGTTTTCGATCCTATATCCGAAGATTATGCCGTATGGTTGGCCGACAATTTAAGAGCGACGACCTATTCCGACGGAACTCCTCTTGGAGAAAATGATGTAAAATTCTATACTCCCCAAGAAGGAGAAGACGAATCTTGGACAAAAGTTTTCGGAGGGTATTACACATGGACCGCCACCATGCGGGGCACTCGTGGAGCAGAAGAAGGTGAAAAAATTCAAGGTATAGCGCCCGAAGGTTGGCACATACCGACTAAAACTGAATGGGACTTCTTAATCAATGCTTGCGGTGACCCCACTATGCCCGCCACCATATTAAAAGAAAAAAGCTATTGGGATCCTAATGCCGGAGATGTCGGTATGAACTCTATCGGATTCAATATGGCTGGGACTGGATACATTTGGAGCATACCTGAAAACGATGTAATAGAAGCCTTTGCCAATACCTATTTCTGGACCTCGACAGCTCCCAAAGACGGAGATGTGTACCCGTGGAATCCCGATCCCGTAAACTTCCCCAATCAGGGAGTAACATACGGATTCACACTTAACGATTCAGGAGCCGCCCTTTATCCTTACGACAGGAACAGAGGATATAGTGTCCGCTGCGTATTAGATTAAACTATTGCTATACGTTATTGCCGGATCCTTCGGCAATAACGTATAACATACTTATCCTAACCCCGATAACTGAATATCATGAACATCAAAACCTCAATTGCAATAGGGCTACTCATACTCCTACTTTGTTCTAATTGCACCAACGACAACAAAACCAACCAACCGGAATCCACCGCAATATTAGCCGAACGCCCACCGATGGGTTGGAACAGCTGGATATGCTTTGGAACTTCTGTAACAGAAGACGAAGTTAAAGCCAATGCCGACTTCATGGCCGAAAATCTGAAAAAATACGGTTGGGAATACATTGTTATCGATGCCGGTTGGTATGCGCCCGGCATGGAGACTTTGGAGCAATATGAATCGTCAACGCCACATCAAATCATCGACAAATTCGGACGCCTCATCGTCGATACGGAAAAATTCCCATCTGCAAAAAACGGAGAAGGGTTGAAACCTCTCGCCGATTATCTGCATAGCAGAGGCTTAAAATTGGGTATACACATCATGAGAGGTATTCCCATTCAAGCGGTCGAAGCTAATACGCCCATAAAAGGGACATCATATCGAGCACGAGACATTGTCAATACCGATTCTCGATGCAAATGGTATTTCGGATTTTATGGGATAGACATGAGTAAGCCCGGAGCTCAGGAATACTACGACTCGCTTTTCGAACTTTATGATTCATGGGGAATAGACTATGTAAAGGCCGACGATTTACTATCTCCCATTTATGCACACGACGAAATAGAAGCGATAACCAAAGCCGCAAGAAAAAGAAAAAGGCCCTTTGTCCTGAGCCTTTCTCCCGGCCCTGCCCCTGTCGAGAACATAAAACATTTGCAAAGCGTAGCCCAACTATGGCGCATTTCCGAAGACTTCTGGGACGACTGGGAGGCTCTGAAAGAACAATTTCCACTTTGCCGGAAATGGCAAAAGTATATTTGTAAAGGGCACTGGCCCGACGCCGATATGCTCCCCATAGGCCCAATGGCACAAAGAGCCATGAGAGGGACTCCCCGAATGAGTAATTTTACACCAGACGAACAATACACAATGCTCACACTATGGGCCATGTTTAGATCCCCTCTGATGATTGGCTGTAATCTACCCGAAATAGACGATTTCACGCTAAACTTGATTACAAATAAAGAGGTACTTGACATCAATCAATATTCCAAAGGAAATAAAGAATTGTTCGATCGAAATGGAATAATCGCTTGGTATGCTCAAAGCGAAGACGAATTGACCCACTATATCGCCATATTTAACACTACCGATAAAGATATAGAATCTTACACCTTTCCACTACAAACCATAAATTATATCGGAGACGGTCACATCACCGATTTGTGGAAAAACGAATCAATGGAAATCAAAAATAACTCAGTCTCGTTTTCTGTTCCTGCGCATGGCGTAAAACTGATTAAACTAACTAAATAGTCTTGTAGGTATGAAATCATCACATTTTTATTATATAATACTATTCTCGTTTTTACTTGCCGCCTGTAAAGACGACGGGCCGGGTGAAAAAGAAAATTCGGACAACGACGTTCCCTCCGTAGCGACCAATACTTGGCTATTAAACAGTCTGGATAACATAGAAAATTATTCCAACTCGGATCCAGAAAACCGATACGATATAAATATGGTTCGTAACGAATACGAAAGTGTACAGCTCGTTATACAAACCGATAGTAAAAAAAGGCTGAAAATAGAACGTATCGGTAACAACGATGCCATTGAATTTCAATGTCGGAAACTGGAAGCTTTCAACGGGAAATACGATGTTCTGATTCCTTGCGATAACGAAATAGAACCCGACGACAAAGTAGTGCGAGCTTGGCTCACTTTTAAAGTCAAGTCCGAAGCCGAGGCTAAACGACATAAAGAAATCATACGATTCAAAACCGATGACAAAGAATATGCCGTAGCTATATCGATTAATGTCGTTAACGCCTCTTTGCCAGAAACTCCATCTATTGCCTCGGTATTCGGAATCAACCCTCAAAATTTCATATTCACCGGTCTATCGGAAGAACAAAAAATAGAAAAGCGCAAAGCAGCTTCGGATCTTTTATTGGAATATCGCATATCGCCCTACTTTTCCACATGGCTGAGCGGAACGATGAAAACCGAATGTTTCTCCTCGCCATACGCATGGAATGACGATCGCACTTGGGAATACTTGGCAGACAAACGTTTTAGCCGTATTGCCTTGCCATCGCATGGGTTATCCGACGATGAGTTAGAGATAATGCTGAATAAAGCTCGCGAAACCGGATTGCTAAACAAAGCATTTTTTTATGTATGGGACGAACCTACAAAGACCAACGAATATGAACAAATCAAAACTCTTTCGGATCGCATTCATCGATATGCACCGGAAGCCAAAGTGCTCACTACATTCTATTGCGGCCCTACCGACGGAGAACACAAAGACGATTTATTCGCCGTATTCGACATTCTAAATGGAGCGACATCTATTTATTGTACTGGCGTATGGGCGTTGCAGGATAATGAAAATCGCTCGAAGCAATGCAAAGCCAAATTAAAATCAGGACAAGAATGGTGGAGCTACGTGTGCATGTCTAACACTCCGGGGCTTGCTTCAAATTCTACCGCTATCGGTAACAGGGCGACCATGTGGCGTAATTATAAAGAACAAAATTCCGGATTCCTATATTGGGTCGTCAACGGATTCGCCAGCGTTTATCCCCTCAGACCTCGCCCTGAACTGCCCGAAGGAGACGGGATACTCATCTATCCCGGTGAATCGTTCGGCACAAACAAAATTTGTACCTCTGTCCGGTTGGAACGATGGCGCGATGGAGCCGAAGATTACGACATGCTGGTCTTGTACGAAAAAAAACTCGGACGATCGGCCGCCTTATCTCTTCTCAACAACGTTTATAAGAGTCCCTCGAACTACACAGATCAAAGCAAATACGCATTGGCTCTACGTAAAAATTTAATTGAAAACATCACAGAATAAATATTTCGATATGCAACATCACCTTTTCTATCGGCTTCTCATCATAAGCTGTACATTCTTTTTAATCTCTTGTCAACAAACAATCGAATGTTACCTTATACCTTCGACCGACAAAGCATCTGATTTTTATAAAGTTCAACCTCGAAATTCCGGCACGTTATTCCTCGCTAAAAATGAAGCGGAACATATCCAAATCGTTTTCAAAGGCTGTCCGGGAGAGACCTATAAAATACATCGAAACGAAAATGCCGACAATTCTATCCGATATAGTTGTCGGCAAATCAAATCGGTATATGGATTCGACGATGCCTTAGTCCCCATAGATGGAGAACAAGTTACTTTAAACGACTCTATCGCTAAACTATGGATTACATTCCATACGGCCGAGTCGACCCGACCGGGGAAATACGAAGAACAAATTTCGATCGATGGTAACGGAAAACGGCAAAAAATAAAAATCGATCTGCAAGTGTACGACACGGCATTACCCTCGACACCTTCGCTACCAGCAGCATTCGGGATCATAGAAAAGAATCTCATCGACTCGGCTTCGAAAGAACAAACTTTGCAAAACAAACTGGAATGGGCAGAATTATGCCTTGATTATCGCATGAACCCCTATTTCTCCACATGGTTGGCCAACAGCATGAAACATGAAGCATCTTCATCTCCGTGGAAATGGAACGACAAGCGAACGGTTCCTTTCCTATCGGACAAACGATTCAATCGGTTCGCTGTCCCCTACCACTCTCTGTCACACAACGAATTGGACAGCTTATTACAGCAATTAAAACAAACCGATTTACTCGATAAATCCTACTTCTACTTATGGGACGAACCTACTTATATGAAAGAATATCACCTCATCGGTCAATATTCCCAAGAAATACACAAGCTCATGCCCGAAGCAAAAGTCCTCACGACCTTTTACTGCGGACCAAAAGACGGGAAATACAAAGACCGGTTGTTTTCCGTATTCGACCTTTGGCGAGGAGACACTCAAATTTTCAGTATGAGCGCTTGGGCTTTACAAGCGAACGAAGCCAACGCAGACACATGCCGTTCTCTTCTCCGAGGCAATGAAGAATGGTGGACTTATGTCTGCATGGGACCCGGAGAAGAGCAACCCAATTTATTACTCACGATGGACGGATATCAGCATCGAGCTGTATTATGGCGCAGCTGGAAAGAGCGTACCACCGGATTCCTATATTGGGCAGTCAATGCCTATGCCGAATCCGACACATTGGCTTTTCGCAAAGACCTCCCCGAGGGCGACGGTGTGCTGATTTACCCCGGCCAATATTTCAACAGCACAAGCCCCGTAGTATCGATACGAATGGAACGTTGGAGAGACAGTATGGAAGACTATGAATACCTTGCCAAGCTCGAAAAGAAAATAGGAAGAGCCAAAAGCGAAACCCTTTTCCAATCTATATACCAATCGCCCGAAAAATACTCGAAAAACAACGCAGAAATAGAAAAATTCAGAAAATCCATTTTAGAAATTCTTAGTAAATAATTCTTTAATCATTTAAATTTCAAATCTATGAAAATAATTACTTCATTCAAAATCGCAGGTTTAATAACAGCCTGTCTTTTTGCAGCTATGCCTACAAAAGCGGACATCGGAGCTATTTCTTTCAAAACATCGGCTGCCGGTATGAATGCGTTGGAAACGACAATCGGGTCTAATCAAATGACTTTAGAAACATGGTTATATATAGACAATAGTACCGGATTTTTCGCCAGCAATATGCACAACGACAAGGGATTTGCATTAGGATTCGACGGGTGGTTTAAATTTCAGTTGGACGGAGCATCTATATGGATCGATCCTACTTCTTGGAAAGAGAACTGGACTCACATCGCTTGTGTCGCCGACGGAAGTCAGATGATTGTCTATGTTAACGGTGAAGTAGCCGGAACACAGGAGAATACAACAGGATATAATACGGAAGCCGATGGAAAGCCTCTTTTTTTGGGAACTGCTCCGTGGGGCAATCCTTGCAATTGCAAAATGGCAGACTTTCGACTTTGGAGTGTAGCCCGCACAGCAGAAGAAATAAAAAATAATTATCAGAAACAAGTAGAACCGTCCGCGACAGGACTGATTAAAAATTTCAATTTCGCAGAAGGTAATGGAGACCACACGGCCAACTTAGCAGAGCCCGAAGGGAATCAAGCATGGTGTATGGGCGCTATCGATACCGATTACAGTTGGGAAACAGTAGCGCAGATACCTACGAATCTACGGACAGAAAATCAAACCGAAAATTCATTCGACATTTTATGGGACGGAACCGACGGTAACACATGGAGTGTCGAATTATCTGCCAATGGACAAGTTGTCGACACGAAAACCAGACTTACCGAAAAGAAGGCCAGTTTCTCTAATCTCGATAAAAAAGATTACACTGTACGTGTAAAGGCACATTCGTTTATGGAAACTGCATTTTCCGATGCTTTCTCGGTCAATCTATCTACCTCCTCGGCCATAACCAATATTCATAAAAATATTTCTATTGTCAGACACAATAACGCAATCCAAATTGACGGCATTCAAACTGGAAAATTGATTTCGATATATACCGATCAAGGCATTTTGAGCCGACAAATTTCAGCCGAACACGAAACAACGGTTCTCAGTATAGAAGGATTCCCTCATGGCATATATTTCATCTCCATAGAAGGGTACGGTCCGACATTTAAAATTGCTCTTTAATAAATCTTCCATAAACTATAAAGGCGGGAACATGCAATGTCTCGCCTTTTCTGTATCTGCTTTTTCGGAACAAAAATATATCCTATCTTTGCACGCATGAGTAAGAATGAGAATATTATAAATAAGGTTCTAATCATCGACGATGAACCACAGATAAGACAGTTATTAGCCCGCATTTTAGGGCTGGAAGGATATGAAGTTTTACAGGCAGGAGACTGTAAAGCGGCAGTAAAACAAATGGAGTATTCTCCCAATGTTGTCTTATGCGATGTTTTTCTCCCCGACGGGAATGGTGTAGATTTCATAAAAACAATTAAAAAAATATCGCCCGAATCGGAAATCATTTTATTAACAGCCCACGGAAATATACCCGACGGGGTACAAGCCATAAAAAACGGAGCCTTCGACTACATAACCAAAGGTGACGACAATAACAAAATTATTCCTCTGATTAGTCGGGCTATGGAAAAAGCTCGAACTAACGGAGTAAAAAATCGTCCCGAAAAAGAAACCTTTCAGCAATATTCATTCAATTCTATTCTTGGTCAGTCAAAGCCTTTGCTGGAAGCTATCGCGTTGGCACGAAAAGTGGCATCAACCGATGTACCGGTTCTTTTAACCGGAGAGACCGGTACAGGAAAGGAAGTTTTCGCCCAAGCGATTCACCACGAGAGCAAACGAAATAAAGGAAATTTCGTTGCAATAAATTGTTCGGCATTTAGCAAAGAACTCTTGGAAAGCGAAATATTCGGACATAAAGCAGGCTCCTTTACCGGAGCCTTGAAAGACAAAAAGGGACTTTTCGAAGAGGCTCACAACGGAACGATATTTTTAGATGAAATCGGAGAAATGGCGATAGAGTTGCAAGCCAAGTTGCTTCGAGTATTAGAAACCGGAGAATATATCAAAATAGGTGAAACCAAACCGACATCTGTAAATGTTCGTATTATTGCAGCAACCAACCGAAACTTGCCGGAAGAAATAAATGCAGGGCATTTCAGGGAGGATTTGTTTTATCGGCTGTCGGTTTTCCAAATACATTTACCGCCTTTGAGAGAACGTCCGGGAGATATTAGACTTCTAACCGAAGCATTTGTACAATCCTTATCCGAAAAAATGACCCATTCCTCGAAAACGGTTTCCAAAGCATTCATCGACATGCTCGAACAACAAGAATGGAAAGGCAATGTGCGTGAACTCAGAAACGTTATCGAAAGAAGTCTTATTGTTTGTGAAAGTGATGAGTTACACCCCGAAGATTTACCCATAGAAATACAAAATGCAACTTTTAAGGAAAAAAGTAGTAATAATAGTGGTTTCGAATTATCGGCTATGGAAAAACGCCACATCGCCCGAGTACTGGACTATACAAACGGTAATAAAACCGAAGCTGCAAAACTCCTAAAAATAGGACTTACCACTTTATATCGAAAAATAGAAGAATATAAACTCTAATTTTTTTCAAAATAATACACAACCCTACCAAAATGAAAAGGGAGCATCTGGTGAACAGATACTCCCTTTTCATTTATAATACTAATTATGAACCAATTAAAATATTCAAAAACAATATTGGCACAACTTTGGCATACCCCAAACCGAAAAAAAATAATTTAGTATTCACTTAAAAAAAATGTAACATGGAATTTGACGCATTAGGTTTTGGAGTTTGTATACTCAGTGGAATTGCCTGTTTCTGGCTCTTCTATAAGTGCATAGACTGGTTTGAAAAAATTTAATTAAAAGGAGATTTAACATGTACACTGCATTATTTATTATCAGCGTAATTATGTTCGGGTATCTGATGTATGTATTAGTAAAACCCGAAAAGTTTTAGTCATTTATAAAGATTAAACACAATGAATACAGAGATATTAGGTGTTATTGCACAAATTGTCCTGATGGTCGTACTCGCCTACCCCATCGGGAAATACATTTCAAAGGTTTTCAAAGGTGAGAAAGTTTGGTCGGACTTCATGACTCCCATCGAAAAAATCATGTACAAACTGGGAGGTGTCGATCCAACAGAAGAGATGAACTGGAAACAATTCCTGAAAGCATTGCTCGTGATAAACCTCTTTTGGTTTTTCTGGGGAATGATATTGTTAGTTTCTCAGGGAGTACTGCCCCTAAATCCAGACGGCAATTTAGGACAGTCTGTTCATCAGGCATTCAACACATGTATCAGCTTCCTCGTGAATTGTAACTTACAACATTATAGCGGAGAGAGTGGGCTAAGCTATCTCACCCAGTTATTCGTTATCATGCTGTTCCAATTCATCACCGCTGCAACCGGTATGGCGGCAATGGCGGGTATCATGAAGGCATTGGCCGCTAAAACGACCAAAACAATTGGAAACTTCTGGTACTTCTTAGTAAGGAGCTGTACCCGTGTTTTACTTCCTATTTGCCTCGTTATCGGATTCATACTGATTATAGAAGGGACCCCTATGGGCTTTGACGGAAAGATGGAAGTGACTACAATAGAAGGACAAACACAATATGTATCGCAAGGTCCTACTGCGGCGATAGTTCCCATCAAACAATTAGGTACGAACGGAGGTGGATACTTCGGAGTAAATTCATCGCACCCTCTTGAAAATCCTACCTATCTCACTAATATGATAGAATGTTGGGCCATATTGATTTTACCTATGGCTATGGTATTCGCTTTTGGGTTTTACCTTAAACGAAAGAAATTAGCATACAGTATTTTCGGAGTAATGCTATTTGCTTACTTAGCCGGGGTATGGATAAATGTATCCCAAGAAACAGGTGGCAACCCGCGCATCGACGCAATGGGTATAGCACAAGACAACGGTGCTATGGAAGGAAAAGAAGTCCGACTGGGTTCTGCTGCTACGGCGCTTTGGAGCGTGACAACCACCGTTACTTCCAACGGCTCTGTAAACGGTATGCATGACTCTACCATGCCTCTCTCTGGCATGATCGAAATGCTGAACATGCAAATCAATACATGGTTCGGTGGTGTAGGTGTAGGTTGGATGAACTACTTTACTTTTATCATTATCGCCGTATTTATCAGTGGATTGATGGTTGGTCGTACCCCCGAATTCCTCGGCAAAAAAATAGAAGCTCGAGAAATGAAAATCGCTACGATCGTTGCCTTGTTACACCCATTTGTCATCTTAGTAGGAACCTCATTAGCGGCCTATTTATATGTTCATGCACCTTCCTTTGTCGAAAACGAAGGCGGTTGGTTGAATAACCCGGGATTCCACGGACTAAGCGAAATGCTTTATGAATTTACTTCCTGTGCCGCCAATAATGGTTCCGGTTTCGAGGGATTGGGTGATAATACATGGTTCTGGAACTACTCTTGCGGTATAGTATTGATACTCAGCCGATACCTTCCCATCGTAGGACAAGTTGCCATTGCAGGATTATTAGCCAATAAGAAATATGTACCAGAAAGTGCAGGAACCTTAAAAACCGATACAGTTACTTTCGGTGTCATGACCTTCGCTGTCATCTTTATCGTTGCAGCTCTGTCATTCTTCCCGGTTCAAGCATTAAGTACTATTGCAGAACATTTCAGCTTATAATAACAGAACGATAGATATGAAAAATAATAAATCAGCTTCTTTATTTGAAAAAGAGCAAGTTTTAACGAGCTTAAAACAATCATTCGTTAAATTGAATCCTCGAATCATGGTGAAAAACCCCATCATGTTCACGGTAGAAGTTTGTACAGCCATTATGTTCCTTGTGATGATTTATTCCATCTTTGACAACGCTCAAGGTTCATTCGTGTACAATGCATGGGTTTTTGTTATCTTGTTTATCACACTATTATTCGCCAACTTCGCCGAAGCTATCGCTGAGGCCCGAGGCAAAGCACAGGCTGATAGTCTGAGAAAAACCCGCGAAGAAACTCCGGCAAAACTACTTGTCAATGGACAAATAAAAACGACAAGTAGCTCTCAACTGAAAAAAGGTGATGTATTTATCTGTGAAGCAGGTGATACCATACCAGCCGATGGTGAAATCATAAACGGATTGGCTTCTATCGACGAAAGTGCGATTACCGGAGAAAGTGCTCCTGTAATTCGAGAAGCCGGTGGTGACAAAAGTTCAGTGACCGGTGGAACAAAAGTCCTTTCGGATCGCATCGAAGTGCTTGTCACACAACAACCGGGAGAAAGTTTCTTGGACAAAATGATTGCTCTCGTCGAAGGCGCTTCCAGACAAAAAACTCCTAACGAAATTGCGCTGACAATCCTTTTAGCCGGCTTCACACTGGTATTCCTAATCGTATGTGTAACCCTTAAACCGTTTGCCGACTATACAGGAACTGTTATTACAATAGCATCTTTCTTATCGTTGTTTGTCTGCCTTATCCCGACGACAATTGGAGGTTTGCTTTCAGCTATCGGTATAGCAGGAATGGATAGAGCTCTGAGAGCAAATGTAATTACCAAATCGGGAAAAGCAGTAGAAACTGCCGGAGATATCGATACTCTCCTTTTGGATAAAACAGGAACTATTACAATCGGAAACCGTAAAGCTACCCATTTCTATCCCGCCAACGGTTTGGAAAATCATGCTTTTGCCGAAATTTGTATGATGTCGTCTCTATCCGATGAAACTCCCGAAGGTAAATCTATCGTAGAACTGGCTCGTGAATCGGGTTTAAGAGTACACAACTTGAATACAACCGGTAGCAAGCTTATCAAATTCAGTGCCGAAACAAAATGTTCCGGTGTAGATTTAGCAGACGGTACTCGGATTAGAAAAGGGGCAGCAGAAGCTATTCGAAAAATTGCTCAAAACGCAAGCTACGAAATTCCACAAGATTTGGAAAATCGTATCACAGAGATTTCAAAAAATGGAGGAACCCCTCTTGTAGTTAGCGTCAATGAAAAACCTGCCGGTGTCATAGAATTACAAGATGTTATCAAACCGGGAATACAGGAACGGTTCGAACGGTTGCGTAAAATGGGAGTTAAAACAGTCATGGTTACCGGGGATAATCCATTAACGGCCAAATACATTGCAGAAAAAGCCGGTGTAGATGACTTCATCGCAGAAGCCAAACCCGAAGACAAAATGAACTACATCAAGAAAGAACAAAGTGCCGGTAAACTGGTAGCCATGATGGGCGACGGAACCAACGATGCTCCTGCTTTGGCCCAAGCGAATGTTGGTGTAGCTATGAATAGTGGAACTCAGGCAGCCAAAGAAGCTGGAAACATGGTAGACTTGGACAACGATCCGACGAAATTAATCGAAATTGTAGAAATCGGGAAACAATTATTAATGACTCGCGGAACCCTTACCACATTCTCCATCGCCAATGATGTCGCAAAATACTTTGCCATTATTCCGGCTCTATTCATGATAGCCGTACCAGAATTAGCTTCACTGAACATTATGGGATTACATAGCCCCGAAAGTGCTATTCTATCGGCCATTATTTTCAATGCAATCATTATTCCCATATTGATTCCATTGGCTTTAAGAGGTGTTCAATACAAGCCTATCGGAGCTTCGGCTTTACTCCGCCGCAACCTGCTCATTTACGGATTAGGTGGTATAATAGCTCCATTCGTCGGCATTAAACTCATAGATTTAGTAATAGGATTATTCTTTTAATAAAAGCAACAATGAAAAATTTCATAAAATCAATCAGGCTAACATTAGTTTTCTGCCTTTTCTTCTCAGTATTTTATATACTGATATTATGGATATTCGCCCAATTCGCAGGGCCAAACTCTGGAAACGCCGAGGTTGCGACCTTAGATGGGAAAATAGTGGGTGCAGCCAATGTAGGGCAAGTCTTCACCGAAGACATCTATTTCTGGGGCCGTCCCTCTTGTGCCGGAGATGGATATGATGCCAGTAGTTCTGCCGGTAGCAACAAAGGACCTACGAACGAAGAATACTTGGCAGAAGTAGAAACTCGTATCGACACCTTCTTGGTACACCACCCTTATTTGGAACGTAAAGATGTACCGGCAGAAATGGTCACAGCCAGTGGTTCTGGTCTCGACCCTGACATCACGCCAGAAAGTGCATACGTACAAGTAAAGCGTGTTGCCGCAGCCAGAAATATGGACGAAACTACCGTAAAAGAAATAGTAGACCAAACAATTGAAAAACCATTTTTAGGATTATTCGGAACAGAGAAAGTAAACGTATTAAAATTGAACATTAATTTAGAAAATTATGAAAACAAATAAAAACATTTCAGCAATAGCTACCATGAAAAAGAAACAATTAATCGATAAAGAAGGCGCTAGCCTTATCAGAGCATTGATAATCATTTCGATTATAGGACTCCTTGCCATGTTTACCAATAAAGCATCTGCTCAAGTACGATTCAATGTACAAGGAGATTTAGTTAGCTCCTATGTGTGGAGAGGTATGTATCAAACAGGTGCCAGTATTCAACCGACGTTGAGTTTCAGTGTTGAAAACCTATCGTTGACGGCATGGGGATCCACCGACTTCGATGGTTATCGGAATGGTAATATTCCCTCTGCGAATAAAGAACTTGACTTGACTCTGGCTTATACCTTCCCAAAATTGGGACTAACAGTTTCGGTTGCCGATATGTGGTGGGCCGGACAGGGAGCTGGAAAATATTTCGATTTCAATAACAAGACGACAGCTCATCATTTCGAAGCAAGTCTTGCTTATGTACTTCCGGTAGAAAAATTTCCTCTTTCGATCGCATGGTACACCATGTTTGCCGGTATGGATAAAAATGAAAAAGGCGATAAAAACAACTACTCGTCTTATGTAGAACTCAATTATCCGTTCAGTGTAAAATCGGTCGATCTCAATGTAACATGTGGTATAGTACCTTATAAAGCACCTCAATACTATACCAACGGATTTGCCGTTACTAATGTAGCATTGAAAGGAAGCTACGCAATTAAAATCACAGATTCGTTCTCCCTTCCGATATTTTCACAAGTAATATGGAACCCTCGTATGGAAGATGCTCATATCGTATTCGGAATCACTCTTAAACCATAACAGGGAGAATGGATATAATTGAAAACGAAAAAAATGTACAATATTTTCTCGACTTGATAAAAAAATCGAGGAGGGGTAAGTTTAAACTCTACATCGGCATGATTGCCGGTGTAGGGAAATCTTATAGAATGCTACAAGAGGCCCACGAACTCTTAGAAAACGGAGTAGATGTAAAAGTGGGTTTCATAGAGACACACGGACGTACCGGTACAGAAGCTATTTTACAAGGTATTCCTGTTATCCCGAGAAAAAAAATTTTCTACAAAGGGAAAGAATTGGAAGAGATGGATTTGGATGCTATCCTTCAAATACGTCCCGAATTGGTCATTGTCGATGAACTGGCTCATACCAACGTCGAAGGCAGTCGCAATGAAAAGCGATGGCAAGACGTCATGGAGTTACTCGATGCCGGTATCAATGTTATATCGGCAGTAAATATCCAACATATCGAAAGCCTGAACGAAGAGGTGCAGGAAATATCAGGAATCGAAGTTCGAGAACGAATTCCCGATCGTGTTTTGGAAGAGGCCGATGAAGTCGTAAATATAGACCTCACAGCAGAAGAATTGATCGAACGGTTAAAAGCCGGGAAAATATATAGGCCGGAAAAAATAGAATTGGCATTGAATAATTTTTTCAAGGCCGAGAATATTTTACAACTACGAGAACTCGCACTCAAAGAAGTTGCTTTACGGGTCGAAAAAAAAGTAGAAAACGAACTCCCCTTAGATACATCTCACGTACGTCATGAAAAATTCATGGCGTGCATCAGTTCCCACGAAAAAACGCCCCGCAAAATCATTCGACGCTGCGCTCGATTGGCTACACGATATAACACAAAATTTTTCGTACTATATGTACAAACACCCAAAGAGGATCCCGATCGCATCTCGCTGGCAGATCAGCGACATCTGTTAAACCATTTCAAATTAGCCACTGAATTAGGTGGAGAAGTCATACAGGTACATTCCCCGCACATTCTCGAAAGCATTATAAAGGTCGCAATCGAAAAACAAATTACAACAATATGTACAGGAATTCCAGCACTGAAATTGCCCCAAACCATATTTACGGTGTCCAAATATAAAAATTTCATGAAATCTTTATCCGAGAACAATATAGATTTAATTATCTTAGCCTAATAAAAATACCCGTCATGAATATAAAAACAAAGTTGCTTTTAAGTATAGGGTTACTGACCGGAATGATTATTCTGCTGGTCTCCTTATCAGTTATCTATTTACAGATGCTGACGGCTGCCGAACCAGACAGCCCGATAGCTTCGACAGGCTTAAAACAAGCCGTTGTATGGGTGGCAATTATCGGAGGCATCTGCATAGTCTGCGGTGTCACATTAGCTATCTGGCTTCCTCAATCGATAAATAGACCTATCAAGGAGCTAACCGACGGTATCCTCGAAATAGCGAATCGCAACTATGAAAAAAGGCTGAATATATCGGATAAAAACGAAGAATTTAAAAATGTGGTCGATAGTTTCAATAGAATGGCTCAACACTTGTCCGAATACAGATCTACCACCCTATCGACACTACTGGCACATAAAAAATTTCTCGAAGCAATTATCAATAGCATCAGCGATCCCATAATAGGATTAGATCCAGACCGCAAAATACTTTTCATAAATAGTGAAGCTCTGAACATACTGAATCTGAAAAAAGAAAACACAATCTTCAAATCGGCCGAAGAGATTTCTTTGAAGAATGATTTATTAAGGAAATTAATACGAGAACTGGTTTCTCCCAATCCTCAGAAAGAGCCTATCAAAATATATGCCGACAATAAAGAAAGTTACTTCAAAGCCTCCTATATAGAAATAGACAACACGAATCACGACAGTGAAGAACCCGAAAAACTGGGGCACGTAATTATATTGAAAAACATCACGGAGTTTAAAGAGCTGGATTCTGCGAAAACAACATTTATCTCGACGATATCTCATGAATTGAAGACTCCCATATCAGCCATTATGATGAGTTTGCAATTATTGGAAGACAGACGTATCGGGTCTCTTAACAAAGAACAAGAGCAACTCTCCCAAAGTATTAAGGAAAACGGAGAACGGTTGCTCAATATCACCGGAGAATTGCTGAACATGACCCAAGTAGAAGCCGGAAAACTACAACTGATGCCCAAGATAACCCGGCCCATAGAATTGATCGAATATGCGATCAAGGCCAATCAGGTACAAGCCGACAAATTCAACATACACATCGAAGTCGATTATGACGAAAATACAAAGAAACTATTCGTCGACAGCGAAAAAATAGCATGGGTACTTACCAATCTTGTAAGCAATGCCATACGTTATTCCAAAGAAAACGGTCGCGTCATTATCGGCACTTACCAAGACGGCAATATGGTCGAAATCTATGTACAAGATTTTGGGAAGGGAATCGACCCTCGCTATCATCAAAGCATATTCGACCGTTATTTCCGAGTGCCGGGAACAAAAGTACAAGGCAGCGGATTAGGATTGTCTATATCCAAAGATTTTGTAGAAGCACATGGGGGGACTCTTTCCGTAGAAAGCGAATTAGGAAAAGGGAGCCGTTTTATACTAAGATTGAAATCATAATAAACGGGGACTAAAAATCTCACCAATCGATTTCCCGTATTCCCTTACTCCGTAAAAATGCATTCGCTCTACTGAAATGCCGACATCCGAAAAAGCCACGATCAGCCGATCGTGGCGACGGGTGCGCGGCTGTTAAAACCAAATGCTTGCGAGCATCAATAAGCGCAATCTTCTCCTTAGCATAACTACCCCACAGCATAAACACGAGATTTTCTCTCTCATCGCTCAACTTTCGAATGACCGCATCGGTAAAAATCTCCCAGCCCATGTTTCGATGCGATCCTGTTTCATGAGCTCGCACGGTAAGCACAGAATTCAAAGGAAATACACCTTGCCTCACCCACCGATCCAAATTGCCCGAAGCGGGAATAGGCTTGCCCAAATCATCATGTATCTCCTTAAACATATTAAACAAAGAGCCGGGAATAGCCACCCCCTCGGGTACAGAAAAACAAACACCGTAATACTGTCCGGGATTGGGATAGGGATCTTGGCCTAAAATAACAACTCTCACAGACTCGAAAGGACATGCATCGAATACATGAAATATCAAATGTCCCGGAGGCAAAACATGCGCACGGCCATATTCGCTCCGCACAAAAGAAACCAATCGCTCGAAATAGGGCTTATCGAACTCGTCTTGCAGCCTCTTTCGCCAACTTTCCTCTATCCTCACATTCATATCTTATAAATTATTTCTCCAATGACAGCGCAGCTTCGGACAACAATAAATACACTCGTACCGAAATCTCCCTTATCGCATTGCCTCTTGCAAAGTTACATAAACAATGCACTAAAAGATTCATACGGCCTACCTTTTTATTTTTAGAGTCATTACAACAACCTATAAACACTCGCCGATATACAAACAGACTTCTATTCGAACACAGAAAATCGCATATTCCCAGCAGAGATTAATATAAGTTATGACTGCGTTTAAACCTTTTTTCGTTAACTTCGTCAAATGAAAAAAAATTGCACATGAAACCACTACTTATCCTTATTTCGATTTTATTCGGATTCCTATCCATGCAAGCCCAATATGACTATCCCTATGATAGCGGCAATCATTACTACGATAATACCCCACGTCTTATCATTCAGAAAAGCCGAATCATGGGTTGGTACGTTTCCGACATAAACGGAAACCGCATTAGCGACTATTACGAACAAATCCGACCTTATAGGCAAGGTCGGGCAGCAGCATTAGACAAAATCATGGGTTGGTGTTTCATTTCCCTCGACGGTAAACGATGCACCGATTATTACCTTCTCGTCGACGATTTCCACGAAGGGTACGCACTTGTCAAAGATAAAATCATGGGCTATTGTTTCATCAATAGAGACGGTCATCGACTCGGCGACTATTACGAAGAAGCCTATCCGTTTCACCGAGGCGTCGCTTTGGTGAAAGACAAAATCATGGGTTGGTACTTACTGAACACTGCCGGAAAGCGAATAAGCGACTATCACGATTCGCCTCGCGATTTTCAACCGACAAGACCATTGTACCGTCCGTGGTGAAAGCCGAATTTTCTATAATAGACAAAAGTAAAGAAATAAAAAAGAGAGTCACCAAACTGTAACTCTCTTTTTTCAAGTGGTGCCAACGGGAATCGAACCAGTGACACAAGGATTTTCAGTCCTTTGCTCTACCAACTGAGCTATGGCACCATCATTTTTGCGTGTGCAAAGATAATAGGTTTATTCCAATTTACCAAATATATTGTCGAATTTTTCCGTTCAAAAATATAAATATGCAAACGACGCAAGGGACGAATAAATTCTTATTCTTCGGCAAGAGAATTCCACCCCTGTGCCCGAAGGGTTATCTCGGTATCGTCACGGGTTATCATGCAACAACCCAATTCTGGTTTTGTAATATGTCCTATCACTCGCACTCCGGGGATAGCAGCGACAATGTCGTGCTTTTCGAGAGGTACGGTAAAAAGCAATTCATAATCCTCGCCTCCATTCAATGCAGCAGTCACCAGATTCATATTAAATTCCTCCGCCATAGCTGCCGTCTGGTAATCGATCGGTATCCGGTCTTCATATATACGGCAGCCCACATGACTCTGCGAACAAATGTGCAATAATTCGGAGGAGAGCCCATCAGAAATATCCATCATGGCTGTCGGAACGATCCCGGCTTTATCCAACTCGGCAACAATATCCTTACGGGCTTCTGGTTTCAATTGGCGTTCGAGCAGGTATTCATGTCCTTCGAACGCAGGTTTGAATTCGGTTTCTCCGGCAAACACCCGCTTCTCCCGTTCCAATAGTTGCAATCCCATATAGGCTGCTCCTAAATCGCCGCTGACACAAATCAAATCGTTTTCTTTCGCTCCGTTACGATAGACGACCTTCCCGGGTTCTCCTTCTCCGATACAGGTAATGCTGATAGTCAGCCCCGTCATCGAAGCCGATGTATCTCCCCCGACCAAATCCACCCCGTAGATATCGCAAGCGAGCTGTATGCCGGCATAAAGTTCTTCGAGATTTTCTACCGAAAAACGTTTGGAGACACCCAACGAAACAGTTATCTGACGCGGTGTCCCATTCATGGCATATATGTCGGAAAAATTAACCACCGCCGATTTATACCCCAAATGTTTCAACGGGACATAGGTAAGGTCGAAATGAACACCTTCGAGCAATAAATCGGTTGTAATCAACGTCTGTTTTCCTTGATAGTCGAGCACGGCCGAATCATCTCCCACCCCTTTTAGAGTAGAAGTGTTCTTCAACTGTATATGCCCGGTCAAACGCTCTATCAAACCAAATTCGCCTAACGAGGCAATTTCTGTACGTTTTATTTCTTCCATAAATTATAACAAAGTCCACAAGCTCATGGCTCATGGACTTCTTCTATTTCATATTAAAATTGTTCTACCAGTTCTTTCATAATAAAGCTCATTCTGGGTTGAGCTTCTGCCGCTGCCTTTTGCACCTCTTCGTGAGAACATTTCTCCACAATACCTTCTACCCCCAAATCGGTAATCACCGAAACGGCAAAGACTTCGATACCGGCATGACGCGCGACAATGACTTCGGGAACCGTACTCATGCCCACGGCATCACCGCCTATGATATGAAAGTAACGATACTCGGCCGGGGTTTCGAAAGTAGGTCCCTGTGTACCCACATACACACCTTGCTGTACTTTTATATGATTTTTTTCAGCTATTTCAAGAGCCTTTGCAATCAAACGGCGAGAATACGCCTCGCTCATATCGGGGAATCGTACACCCAATTCCTTATAATTGCGTCCATGCAACGGATGTTCGGGAAAGAGATTGATGTGGTCACGGATAATCATAATATCGCCGATGGCAAAATCGGGATTCATACCTCCGGCTGCATTCGAAACGAAGAGATGCTCTATTCCTAGTTCTTTCATGACACGCACCGGGAAGGTAACTTGTTTCATATCGTATCCCTCGTAATAGTGAAAACGCCCCTGCATAGCCATGACATCTTTCTTTCCCAATTTTCCGAATATCAACTTCCCCTGATGTCCTTCTACTGTCGACACCGGGAAATTGGGAATCTCGGTATAAGGAATTTCAGTCTTGTCTGTAATGTGGTCTACCAACTCGCCCAACCCAGTTCCCAATATAATGGCGGTCTTAGGCATCACCTGAACTTTTGCTGCGATATAGGCGGCTGTTTCTTTAATCTTTTCAATCATCACGTAAATATTTTGGTGAATAATATTCTAAAAAATAGAGTAACCCGAAGGCAAATACAATATCCCTATCGATTCCAATGAGCTACAATCTATTTCCGTTCGTTTTACAAATATAGCACAACCTCCGGTATTTCGGCTCCCCTCCAAAACATTTTTCTTAAATTTTCAGTAAATAATTCTTTCCAATATCTACTTTTTCTCTACCTTTGAATAATAATACCTGAAAAATGAAACAGTTTTTATTTTGTCTAACTATCTCTCTATATGGCAGCATATTGGCTGTGGGACAAACCACCGGGACACTAACCTCTCATAAATTTCAATCAGGAGGAATCGAGCGTAGTTATAAATACTATCAGCCGGCCAATCTCTCATCTGGGGCTCCTCTTGTCTTTGTACTTCATGGCTATGGTGGCACAGCCGATCCAAAAAGATTCGGTATGAATCCTATCGCCGATAAATACGGATTCGCCGTGTGTTATCCGCAAGGCGAACAAGATAAAAAAGGGAAAAACTGCTGGAATGTCGGCTATCCATTTCAGGCCGATATGACTATCGACGATATAAACTTTTTATGCGATCTCGCCTTACACCTTCAAAAGAATTACCGACTAAGCCCGCACAATACATTTTGCACGGGTTACTCCAATGGAGGAGAAATGTGCTATCTTTTAGCGTACAAACGTCCCGATATATTTACAGCAGTAGCTCCTGTTGCCGGGCTTACGCTCGAATGGATGTATCGGGAATTAGAAACAAACCGCCCTATCCCTCTATTCGAAATACACGGAACCGAAGACAAAACCTCTATGTGGAACAGAGACCCGAATAATGAAGGAGGCTGGGGGAAATATATAGCAGTACCTATCGCTGTAAACCATTGGGCTATCCAAAACAGATGCACTCATGAAATTACCGATACGATTGCCTCTATTGATTCTTTATCCAATCATACTATTATCAGCCATAAATACGTCAACGGTATAAACAGAAACGAAGTTTGGTTATACGAAATAAAAGGGGGTAAACATTCATGGGGAGAAAAAGACTTGAATACAAGCGAACATATTTGGCTATTTTTCAGCAAATTCGTCCGTTAGGATACACAAAAACAATATAATAATTACATCAAAACAAATTCATCATGTTCACACAAATCAAAAATTTTTTAGTGCTTCTAATGGTTATTACCATTGCATTCCCTTCGGCATGTAAAACAAAGTATCCTCCACTCCGAATTGGGAACTCCATCGGTATCAAAGACATGAACTACGAACGTCTCAAAGCGATGAAAGATGCCGGTATCGACTGCATAGAAATTACAACAGGTGGATTCATATCCACGAAGAAACCCAAAACAGATGCCGAAATTACGGAGTTGTTGACTCGTACCAAATTAGCAGCCGACTCTGCCGGTATTGAAATTTGGTCTATACACATGCCTTTCGGAAAAGACATCGATATTTCGCAAACCGACGAAAAAATACGAAAAAACAGCGTCGCTCTACACATGAAAGTACTCGAATTTTGTAAAATCATACAACCTAAAATCATTCTTTTCCACCCAAGCTGGTATCTGGGCCACAACGAGCGGAATGAACGTATCGCTCAGTTAGTACGCTCGGTAAATGAGCTCAATCCCAAAGTTAAAGAACTGGGAGCCAAAATGGTTATAGAAAATATGTTAGGATACGAACTCGTGAGAAACGAACAACATGAACGTCCCTTAGGTCGTACAGTAGAAGAAGTCAAACTCATCATGAAACAACTTCCTAAAAATGTATATTCTGCCATCGACATGAATCACATCGATAACCCAGAACTGCTCATACAGGCTATGGGCAAACGATTAAAATCTGTTCACATCGCCGACGGTGACGGACGACACGAGTGTCATTACATGCCTAACCCTTGTAGCGGGAAAGGAGACAACAATTGGATAAAAATACTAAAAGAGCTCTACAAAGCCGGATATACAGGGCCTTTTATGTATGAAGTAAAAACATCGGAATACAAAGAGTTCAAAGACCTCTATAACTGTTATCAAAACCTCTATCAAAATTTTATCGACTCAAACAAATAAAAACACATACACTATTATGAAAGATTTGAAAGACATATTATCGCATTTTTTTCTTGCCGGAAAAATTCTCGAAATTAAGCCATTAGGAGCAGGACTCATCAACGATTCTTATAAAGTAACCACCGTCGCCCCCGATACCCCCGACTATGTTTTACAGAGAATCAATCACTCGATCTTCAAAGATGTGGATATGCTGCAAAATAATTTTTACCAAGTCACGACTCATATCCGCCACAAATTAGAAACCAAAGGAGAAACCGATATAGACCGCAAGGTTTTAACCTTAATACCGACAACCGATGGTAAATTATACTATTTCGATGGAGAAAGTTATTGGAGAATACTCATCTTCATTCCAAACGCAAAAAGCTACGAAGCCGTAACCCCGGAATTCTCATATTATGCCGGACAAGCATTCGGTAATTTCCAAGCTATGCTGTCGGATATTCCAGTGGAACTGGGTGAAACGATTCCAGATTTTCACAATATGGAATTCCGATTAAAACAACTGCAAGAAGCCATAACAGCCGATCCTGTCGGTCGTGTGGCCTCCGTCAAACCCATCATCGACGAGCTAGACAAACGAGCCGACGCCATGTGTTTGGCCGAAAGATTGCATCGAGAAGGGAAATTGCCCAAACGCATTTGCCACTGCGACACCAAAGTGAATAACATGATGTTCGATGAAAACGGTCATGTATTATGCGTGATCGATCTCGATACAGTCATGCCCAGCTACATATTTTCCGACTTCGGTGATTTCATGCGAACGGCAGCCAATACCGGAGAAGAGGACGACAAGAATTTGGACAACGTCAATTTCAATATGGAAATATTTAAAGCATTTACCAAAGGATACTTAGAAACTGCTAAATCGTTTCTCACCGACATCGAAATCGACAATCTGCCCTATGCTGTTACCTTGTTTCCTTATATGCAAACCGTACGTTTCCTGACAGACTATATCAACGGCGACACCTATTACAAGATAAAATACCCCGAACACAATTTAGTTCGTACAAAGGCTCAATTCAAACTTCTACAAAGTGCCGAAGCCGCTATCCCCAAAATGAAGGCTTACATCAAAGAATGTTTGGGTAAATAAATCCATACTGCCCAATGAAAGAAAAAGAGCTCCCGAATAATTCGGGAGCTCTTTTTCTTTCATTGAAAACTCCTTAAAAAAATTCAAAACCCACTCTTTCTCCTCTTGGTTTTGGTTACCTTTGCACACTCAAATTCGAAACCAAGAATCATGAACTCCCCCAAAGGACTCTTCTACGCTATCATTTCTTCATCGACATTCGGGCTTGTACCCCTATTTGCCATACCTGCTTTACAAGCCGGTATCCCCCTCAACTCAGTAGTATTTTATCGATTCCTATTTTCCTCAATCTTGCTCGGCATTATACTCTGTATACGAAAAACGAACTTCAAAATCTCAGGGAAACAAGCCCTCATCATTTTCGGGTTGGCGTTTTTATATGCGGCCACTTCCCTTCTTCTGACAAAATCATATCTGTACATTCCTAGCGGATTGGCTACTACCCTACACTTCCTTTATCCTGTACTCGTAACCTTACTGATGGTTACTTTTTTCAAAGACAAAGTTTCCGTCTCCATCATCATTGCAACAATAATGGCTATCGGCGGTGTCTACTTATTAAGCGGAAGCGAAGGCGGTACACTTAATTCCACAGGATTGGCATTAGCTCTCACAACCGTATTGACCTATGCCTCTTATATCGTCGGAATAAACAAATCGAGCGTAAGCGATATGGACGGTTTAAAACTCACGTTCTACGTTTTACTATCGGGTGCATTCATTTTCTTGTTGAACTTAATCGTAAATCGGGAAATGCTTACTCCCATACCCTCTTGGGAAATCGGCGTTGATCTTATTCTTCTGGCCTTAGTGCCTACACTTATATCTGATCTAACCCTTATTCTTGCCGTCCAGCATGTCGGTTCGACGACAACGGCAGTATTGGGTTGCATGGAACCTTTAACAGCAGTCATTATGGGTGTATTATTTCTGGGTGAAAGTTGTAACTTCATACAAAGTATCGGTATTTGTATCATACTCATCGCTGTAACCACTGTTATCATAGCTCGTAATCCCCACGAAATAAAAAAGGGTTTGCAACTTATCCCCAAACTACTGCATAAATCAAGAGTCAAGTGATAGATGGCGAATGGGGCCGTTTTCTCTCACGACCGTTATTTTCAGCTATCTCTACCCAATAAACACCCACACAAATAAGAAGCATAGCACCCAACTGTTCCCAAGAGAATCTATCCTGTCCTACCAGAAATGAAACAATCGAAGCGACGACCAAAATTAAATACCCATATATAGCCACGACTGTCGTACTCAGATATTTGAGACCTGTCGGTATTAGTAAATAACTGATAACAGTTGGAAATATCAACACAAACAGCAATAAGGCAATAGGCCAAAAATGTAGCGAAAGTGTAGTTAAAGACGCTTCATATCCAACAAAAGCCATAACGATAAGACTCGATACAGCCGCTCCTGAAAACGTATAACGCATAAGTGTATAAGGGCCCGTTCGTCTCAAAAACCGATTACTCAATATCAGATATACGGCATAAATCACAGAACTCACCAAACAAAAAAGATTACCAGAAAAAGCATCCGAAGCCAAATCATCGCTCTTTTGTGTTGAAATACAGAGTAGAGCCCCACCTAATCCTACTAAAATACCGACAATTTTCATCACTGTCGCTTTCTCATTAAAAAAGAAAACCGACAAAATAAAAACCCAAATGGGCTGCATAGAAGTAAAAATAGCTGCCGATACCGGAGTCGTCTTACTAAGTCCCATTAAATAGGAAAACATATAACCATAAATGCCGACGGCCCCCAACAAAAACAGATAAATTTTATCTTTTACCGAAGCCGTCTCCGGTTTTGCCCAATACCCTATGATCCAAAAAGCCACGGCTGCAAAAACACAACGAAAAGTCACACCGGTTAGCGGGGCGATCCACAAAGGCAACAAATATCGTAACGCATTTACGTTTAATCCACTAAACGTTTTTGAAACGACCATAGCCAAATTGGCTTCCTGAATTTTATTTGTCATAACTTTTCCAGAGATTTATCACTATCACAACTATCATTAAACAAAAACGTATGGCGACGATAATATGCCCCTAAAACGACAAGCAGTGTTATAACTAAATTAAATATAAATGCAAACTGCTGAGTATGAATATGAAATAGAGATTGTAATGTATCGATAATCGTAGGACAAAGTAAGATAGCCAAATAATTCATAGACATGACAAATGCGAGGGCCAAAGTCACTTTATCGGGTGTAGCTACTCTCGTTGTCTGATCATAAATAACAGGTTGCATCACCCCATACCCAAACCCGATAAATATGGCTCCAAGTCCCAATATCCATTCATTGCCCGACAACAATATCAGAACCATACCTCCTGCCATACACAATAGACTCACACATTTTGTAAACGATCCAAAAATCGATAACACTCGATTCAATATGAAACCGGGAGCCATAATAGCTAAATAAAACAAAGAAATAATAATTCCCGAGGCTCCCGTGTCGAAATGATATTCCTTCATCAAAAATGGTAAATTGAAGCTAACGATAACAGCTAAATAAGTTACCAGGCCATAAAACAACATGAGAGAAACCAACCTCTTCACTTCTATTTTACCCGATACAGTCACCTTTACTGGGGCTACCGATATAGTATCTCGTTTCAAATAAAAAGACAAAAAGAACGATACCACAGGGAAAAAATAAACAATAAAAGGCAAGTGCCAATTAATCTCTGCCAAATATCCAGTCAATACAGTCGCCGTCACTAACGTTATATTTGTAATCGCAGAACTCAAACCAAACTGTCGAGTACGATATCGACCTATAAAATGGCGAGAAATCAAACCCGTTGACAACGGAACTATCATACCCGAGCCAATACCCAACAACGCACTCACCGCTATTAACTGCCACATTCGGGAAGAAAGCATATATAGCAAACCACTTAATGCAAAAATAATTAATCCAACTTGTAACAAGACGATGTTATTAATACGTTCGGTCAACTTCCCGGATAACAAGATGAAAGGTATAGTCAATAACGAAGGTAGTGAAGATAACAGTTGTATGTCGAACTCCGAAGAATGCGGAAATATTGTAGACATCTGTCCCAAAATAGGGGAAACAGCTAGACCCGGTAGTGCATTTAAAGCTGAAATAGACCATATTCCCAAAAGCGTAATCAAAGGTATAGTCCCTTGTCCAGTTTCTATTTTCATAATCACATCTTTTTTATGCTTGCATTTTCAAAAACAATAATCACCTTCGAATGTTTACCGGTACTATTCTAATATTTTAATAAGTGCCAAATTGTGTATGAATAGACAAATCGGTCAAACTTTCACCTTACAAGGCTGTTGTTTCATCGAAGAGCCGTACAAAATAATCCGGCTTTATAGTTCTAACTCATAAAATTTTATACAATGAAAGATTTGAATTTCAGAGAAGGAGATGCCAAGACAAGTATCTTCGGGTCCAACGAAATGTTGAAACCATCACCGGTAGATCGTATTCCCGATGCACCTACAACACCAGAGATTGCATACCAAATGGTTAAAGATGAAACATTCGCTCAAACACAACCTCGATTAAATTTAGCTACGTTCGTAACCACCTACATGGACGACTACGCAACCAAATTGATGAATGAAGCGATCAACATCAACTATATCGATGAAACAGAATATCCGCGTATCGCCGTCATGAATGCCAAATGTATAAATATCATGGCTAACCTTTGGAACTCTCCCGAAGAGGAAAAATGGAAAAGCGGAGCTTTGGCCATAGGTTCTTCCGAAGCCTGTATGCTCGGCGGTGTCGCAGCATGGCTACGTTGGCGTAAAAAACGTCAGGCAGAAGGGAAGCCTACCGATAAACCCAATTTTGTTATCTCTTCGGGATTTCAAGTCGTTTGGGAAAAGTTTGCACAACTTTGGCAAATCGAGATGCGAGAAGTTCCCCTGACTCTCGAAAAAACGACTCTCGACCCGGTAGAAGCTTTAAAGATGTGCGATGAGAATACAATTTGCATCGTTCCTATCGAGGGCGTAACTTGGACCGGATTGAACGATGACGTCGAAGCTCTCGACAAAGCCCTCGACGAATTCAACAAAAAAACAGGATATGACATTCCTATCCACGTAGATGCAGCTTCCGGTGGATTTATATTACCTTTCCTCGATCCACACAAAAAATGGGATTTCAGATTAAAATGGGTTCTATCAATCAGTACATCGGGGCACAAATTCGGATTGGTATACCCCGGTCTGGGCTGGGTCGTTTGGAAAGACAAAAAATACCTCCCCGACGAAATGTCATTCAGTGTAAACTATTTAGGAGCGAATATCACACAAGTAGGGCTCAATTTCTCACGCCCGGCAGCTCAAATATTGGGACAATATTACCAATTTATTCGATTGGGATTTCAAGGATACAAAGCCGTCCAATACAATAGTATGCAAATAACCCAATACCTCCACGACGAAATCGGTAAAATGGCTCCATTTGTCAATTACAGCGATCATGTTGAAAACCCATTGTTCATCTGGTATATGAAGCCCGATTACGCAAAAACGGCAAAATGGACTCTATATGACTTGCAAGACAAATTGAAACAAGGCGGCTGGATGGTTCCGGCATATACTCTACCCGAAAATATTCAAAACTATGTAGTCATGCGTATCGTCGTACGTCAAGGGTTCAGCAGGGATATGGCCGACATGTTGCTGAACGATATTCGCGATGCCGTCGCATCTCTCGAAAAATTGGAATACCCGACCAATACTCGTATCGCACAAGACAAAAATATTGAAGTGAAAGGTTCGGTATTTACCCATACGGGGAACCGCCATAAAACAAAAAAATAGGAATATGAAAAAAACTATTTCGGTTTCCCAAATCAAACAAGCGGTCAACGAAGCGTACGATCTCTATAAAAATAACCAAGACGGTAAGAATGCCGACTATATTCCCTATCTTGCCAACATCGACAAAAACTTGTTCGGTATCAGCGTATGTCTACTGGACGGACAAATTATCGAAGTCGGAGATACCCAATATAAATTCGGTATAGAATCGGTTTCTAAGGTGCACACCGCCATATTGGTATTACGCCAATATGGCGCAGAAAAGCTCCTTTCCATGATTGGAGCCGATGCGACAGGATTACCGTTCAATTCGATAATCGCTATTTTGTTGGAAAACGATCACCCCTCGACCCCATTGGTTAATGCCGGAGCTATCACCGCATGCAGTATGGTTCAACCAGTTGGTAATCCAAAAGAAAAATGGGCTGCGATAGTGAAAAATATCACTGAACTTTCGGGAAGTGCTCCTGAATTGATAGATGAATTGTATCGCTCCGAATCGGCTACAAATTTCAACAACCGCTCAATTACATGGTTATTGAAAAACTACAACCGTATTTATGACGATCCCGATCTGTCGCTCGACCTTTATACTCGTCAATGCTCTTTGGGAATCACGGCAGAACAGCTTTCTGTATGCGGTGCGACCATAGCCAATAAAGGAGTCAACCCAAAAACCGGAGCAAGAGTATTCGATGCCTCGCTGTCTCCTCAAATTACATCGCTGATAGCGACAGTAGGATTTTACGAACACACCGGAGACTGGCTCTTCACTTCGGGAATTCCTGCAAAAACCGGAGTAGGCGGAGGTGTCATGGGAGTTCTTCCCGGAATCATGGGTATTGCAGCCTTTGCACCCCCTATCGATGCAGCAGGCAACTCGGTTAAGGCTCAACTGGCAATCAAACATATTATGAATAAACTCGACCTGTCGGTATTCAGTGGCGATCAGGTTAATGTCCAGTAAAAACATCTCTCATAGCAAAAAGAAACCCAGATAGAGTAAACTATTTGGGTTTCTTTTTGCTATCTTTGTTCAATATTTTTTCCATATTATCCATATCTTTACTGAAAATTCACATAACATGAAAAACAAAATGATCCAAAAAATAGGTTTAGCCATTACTACATCTCTTTTATCTTGGAATATTTCATTCGCACAGACAATCGACAGTTATATACCATCGCAAAAGAATATCGAAGCTCGAAAAGAATTTCAAGACAACAAATTCGGAATCTTCATACACTGGGGCATTTACAGCATGTTGGCACAAGGAGAATGGTACATGACCAATCACAACATCGACTGGCGAGAATATGAAAAATTGGCATCAGGATTTTATCCGTCTCGGTTCAACGCAGCCGAGTGGGTATCGGCAATCAAGGCCTCAGGGGCAAAATACATTTGTATTACCAGCCGACACCATGATGGATTTTCTATGTTTCACACCCAACAGTCCGACTTTAATATCGTAGATGCGACACCTTTTAAACGCGATATTTTAAAAGAATTGGCCGATGAATGCCACAAACAAGACATTAAGCTCCATTTGTATTATTCTCATATAGACTGGCGTAGAGAAGATTACCCGGCCGGAGGCAATACCGGAAAAGGAACCGGTCGTCCCAATGGACACGGAGATTGGCCCAGTTATTATCGGTTCATGAATAACCAGCTTACAGAACTACTAACCAATTATGGGCCGATCGGAGCTATATGGTTCGACGGAGTATGGGACCGTCCCTCCAATTTCGATTGGCAACTAAAAGAGCAATATGATTTGATACACAAGCTACAACCGGCATGCCTCATTGGGAATAATCACCACCGAGACGTATATGCAGGAGAAGATATACAAATCTTCGAAAGAGACGTCCCCGGTGAAAACACAGCAGGCTATTCTACTCAGGCAATAAGCGCCCTCCCATTAGAGACCTGTCAAACTATGAATGGTATGTGGGGGTATAAAATCACTGACCAAAATTACAAATCTACTAAGGCTCTGATTCATTATCTCGTTCGCACAGCCGGACGAAATGCTAACTTGTTATTAAATATAGGTCCGCAGCCCAATGGAGAGCTCCCGGCTTTGGCAATAGACCGTTTAAATGGTATGGGTAAGTGGCTATCGGAATACGGCGAAACCATTTACGACACCAGAGGTGGCGATATTCCCCCACATAGCTGGGGAGTATCCACTCGAAAAGGGAATCGCCTCTTTATCCATATTTTGGACTTGAAAGAAAATGGACTCTATATACCACTGAAAGCCCCAATAAAAAAGGCAATGAAATTTTCAAATCAAGCTCCCATCGAATTCAAACAAGATAAAGACGGTACATTATTGAAATATCCCCAAATACCGAACGAAATCGACTACATCGTAGAGCTTGTACTAAAATAGCACAAAATCAACGAAAAGGACGATGCTAAAACCTATACCTACCGGCCTACGGTTTTTGTGTCTCCTTATCTTGTGCATTGAATTTTTGCAATAGGCTCGTCACATAGACCGTAAAAATAGGGAACATCATCATACCCAATGCAGCCAAAACGACCGAAAGAATCTTTCCGGTAGCGGTAACGGCATAGATGTTCGAACCTACTGTCGTCACGTCCATAAAAGCCCACCACAAAGCATCGGTATACCGAGTAACCATTGGATTAACCGCATGTTCTAAAACAAAAAATATAAGACTCGAAAAGTAAACTGTCGCCATAAGCATGGTAACATACGAAATAAACAAGCTCGATATTTTATTATAGGATAACCACCCTACCACGATAGCCAAAGCATATCCGCTTCTCACTAACGGAATAAACCGAAGAAAATAATAAGTCTCGGAAGAAAAATTTAAATTCAAATAGGAAAATATATTCAAATAAGGTATCGATACGAGAAAAAAGATAAATCGGTTTCTAAGATATTTCCATTTATGATCGGATAAAACAAATTCCAACAAAAAATCGAACATAAAGAAACTGCATATCCATAATTGTATTTCCATATAATTCCCTTGATTCAAGAAAGATATGTTACGAAATGTATCTATCGATATGGTTATAATCAGAAAAACCGATAACAATAAAATCAATATGTGCAATATGCCATAAATTCTCGACTCATAATTTCTCCACCCCCCGATTATATTTTTTCCCATTTTTCTTTCCTCATAAATTATGCGACGATAAAACAACAAGCGACCGACGTTTGTTTATCTACACGAATGTAGATGCTCCTATTAGTAAACTTAATATCAACAAATATGGCAAACATCGGAAAATCAGTAAAATTAGGCGTATTTACGCTTGCAATTATGAATGTAACGGCTGTCGTATCCCTCCGGGGACTACCTGCCGAAGCTGAATATGGAGTCAGTTCAGCGTTCTATTATCTATTCGCAGCCTTAGTATTCCTCATTCCTACGGCGCTAGTCGCAGCCGAACTGGCTGCCATGTTTCAAGACAAGCAAGGCGGAGTCTTTCGTTGGGTAGGAGAAGCATTCGGTAAAAAAGCCGGATTCCTTGCCATTTGGTTACAATGGATAGAAAGTACTATTTGGTATCCTACCGTACTAACCTTCGGAGCTGTCGCCATAGCATTTATAGGCATGGATCATACAGGGGACATGTTATTGGCTTCCAACCGTTTCTACACATTAGCGGTCGTACTATTCATTTATTGGCTAGCGACATTCATCTCATTGAAAGGTTTAGGCTGGGTAGGAAAAGTCGCCAAAATAGGCGGTTTGGTCGGTACAATCATTCCCGCCGGACTTTTAGTCATTTTGGCAATTGTATATCTACTAATGGGAGGTAAATCCCAAATGGATTTTTCAGGCAACTTCCTCCCCGATTTCACCAATTTCGACAATCTCGTTTTAGCCGCCAGTATCTTCTTATTCTATGCCGGAATGGAGATGGGCGGTATACACGTAAAAGATATAAATAATCCGTCTAAAAATTATCCCAAAGCCGTTTTCATAGGCTCCGCCATTACAGTCCTAATCTTTGTTTTAGGTACATTCGCCCTCGGGATCATTATTCCTCAAAAAGATATCAACCTAACACAAAGTCTTTTAGTCGGATTCGACAACTATTTCAACTTTATTAAAGCGTCTTGGTTATCCCCCATAATAGCCATAGCTCTTGCATTCGGTGTTTTAGCCGGAGTACTGACTTGGGTAGCCGGTCCGTCAAAAGGAATCTTCGCAGTAGGCCGTGCCGGATACCTTCCTCCTTTTTTCCAAAAAACCAATAAAATAGGAGTACAGAAAAATATTCTTTATTTACAAGGAGGTGCAGTTACATTATTAAGTCTATTATTCGTTATTATGCCTTCGGTACAAAGTTTTTACCAAATCATGTCTCAGTTAACGGTAGTTCTTTATCTGATTATGTATATGTTAATGTTCTCTGCCGCAATTTATCTACGATACAATATGAAAAAAACCAATCGCCCATTCCGAATAGGAAACAAAGGAAACGGATTAATGTGGTTCATAGGAGGATTGGGATTCTGCGGTTCGCTTCTTGCCTTCGTTCTAAGTTTTATTCCTCCTAGTCAAATATCGGTCGGCAGTAATGCCGTATGGTTTTCTGTTCTCATTATAGGAGCCCTGATAGTCGTTATCGCGCCATTTATTATTTATTCATCTCGCAAACCCAGTTGGACAAACAGCGACAGCCAATTCGAACCATTCCATTGGGAAGAAACCACACCGAACACACCAACTTCAAGCCCGGCAAATGAATCGAATGAAACCTCTCCCGGTAAATAATCTCATACAAATACAAACAAAAAAGCTGACACGATTTTACGTGTCTGCTTTTTTTTGTCGATAGTAAAATATAATTACTCCGCCGGCTTAACATTCCATACGAACAAAGCTAAAACGAATGATAAAATCGAAGCCCCTATCCAGAAAATAGAAACCGGTAAAAAATCATACGTCACAACACCGTCGGATACAACCTTAAAATTCTCTATTAGTGTACCCGATATCACATCTTGTAAACCGGCTGCAATATAACTCGCCATACCAACGACACCCAATGCCGCACCGGTCGCATTACGAGGAACAATATCGACAGCCATCAACCCTCCCAAGAAACAAATCAGCACCCCGATAGCAATACCAAAAAGAATCATACTTATCACATTGAGTACAAGGCTATCTCCTCCCAACAGGAATAAGGTCAATGCAATCGTATTGAGCACACCGAAAATAAAAGCCGGCATATTTCTTTTCCCCTTGAAAAATTTATCGGAAAACCAGCCAGAAAGCACAGTTCCGAATATTCCTAACAGAGCATTTATACCAATCACCGTAGTTGCCAATTCCAACGAATACCCTTTTTCCATCTCCAAGAAACGTACTCCCCAACTGTTCACCGCATATCGGCTAACATACATAAACGCACTGGCCAATGCCAAAATCCAGACGTACGGATTCTTCAATACTCCTTTCTGAGCCTTATTGGTCGATTCTTTCGGCGGATTTCCTACATGAGGAAGCCCTCTACTTTCCGGACTATCATGTAAAAAGAAAATAATAATAACGACTCCTATTGCACCTGCTATAAAAGAACCGACAAAACCGGCTTGCCACCCGAGCCAACCTACGACAGACCCAACGAATATAAAAGATAAAAACTCTCCTAAATTATGACTAGCACTGAAAAATCCATAATAAGTTCCTCGCTCTTTCGGCGGAAACCAGCGAGATAATGCAATAATGGCAGGACCAGCCCCCATCGATTGAGACCAACCGTTTATCGCCCACATAATAAAAAAGCAGACAAAAAACGCCATAGACGATAGCCCGGCTAACCCACTCGTCATACCTAATAACCCTACAATAAGGTTAGCGACCGACGAGACAATTAGTCCGGTTGCCATAAATCGCTTAATATTAGAGTGGTCAGCCATAAAACTATTGACAAATTTTCCAATAGCATACGCAAAAAGGAGAGCCGAACCGACAATACCCAATTGCTGATCATTCAACATTCCGCTTTCAACGATAGGTGTCTTTACCACATTTAGTCCCGTACGGCAAACATAATAAAGGCTATACCCCAATGTCCCGGCAAAAAAACTTTGTAGTCTCAATTTCTTTGTCAGCTTCACAGCCTCTTCATCAGTTAATGACACGGGCCTTTCTGCCGGAGGTAAAGCCCGATAAAAGTCAATAATTTTTTTTAGCATCTTTCTTTATTTTTGAATTAGATTTAATCGCGTGTTTCGTTCTATATTGTTTTTGTTTCGTTTCGTATGCAAATGTAATGAAAAAATGAACTATAAAAATATTTTTTACCTATTAATATACTCACATTCCCGAAAGGTAGAGAAACAGTAATGTAAACATATAATTTCCCCTTTATACTTTTCACCCACAAAGAACTTTCATCACTACATATTTGTTATTATTCAAAACAGTAATCATGAAATTAAAACGTATAGAAGCAATATTTACCCCACCGGCATCTCACATGGTCGGCGACGGATTCAAAGTACACCAATTCATTCCTAGTGTAAAGGGGCTGGACATGAAGCGTATGGACCCATTCCTGATGCTCGACTACAATGCCAAACAGCATGTCGAAGCAAGTTCGAAACCCAAAGGTGTAGGAGTTCACCCTCATAGGGGATTCGAAACCGTAACCTTAGCCTACAAAGGCCGGATCGCCCACCACGATAGCGCCGGAAATGCAGGAATTATCGGTGAAGGTGATGTTCAATGGATGACAGCGGCTTCGGGAGTCCTCCATAAGGAATATTACGAAGAAGAATGGGCTCGGGAAGGAGGTGATTTTCAAATGGTACAACTATGGGTAAACCTGCCACGGAAGTACAAAGAAGAGAAACCTCGTTATCAAGCCTTAGCGTCCAATGATTTCGAACGAGTCTATCTATCGGGGAATAATAGCTATATAGAAATAATCGCCGGAGAATATGCAGGAAAAAAAGGAAAGGCAATGACATTCTCTCCGATTCATTTAATGAATGCCCGACTCACACAAGGTGATAAAGCCGAATTTTCCTTCCCCAAAGATTATACAACCTTTTTATTAGTCATCGAAGGGAACATCTATATAAATGAATCTATCGATGTAAAAGCAGACCATTTATTGCTATTTGCATACGAAGGAGAAGCATTCTCAATCACTGCATCGAAAAATAGCGTTGTATTAATAGTTTCAGGAGAGCCCTTAAAAGAATCTATCGCAGCATACGGGCCATTCGTAATGAACACACAAAAAGAATTGATTCAAGCCTTCGAAGATTTCAACAAGGGTAAATATGGTATATTGAACGACTAAAAATATCAACTATGGCAAAAGTAAAGAAAAAGAGTACAAAGAAAAAAAACGACGAGTCGTCTATTTACTCCGGTGTAGCTATCAATATAGCCGACGATTGCAAAACGAGTAAAAAAATGGTCAAAGATTGGACTAAAATCATGAACAACAATGCCAACTCGTCTCCTTTGTACAATGATCCGCAAGAGAAAAACAAATAGAAAGATAAATTTTTCTCTTTCCCGATAATTTTACAGTTATTTTCATACCTTTGAGGAAACAGACAGATTTTATCTATAATCCTCAAATCGTATGAGTATGAATACACGTCTGCTCCTCATAACCTTTTTATGCGTATTCTCTATTGGACAATGCATTGCCCAAACATGGTACACAGGTAAAGACAACTTTCGTCAGGCAATTTTCCAAGACAGTATTCTATCCGATTACAATTATCAAGCCGAAAAAGATATCGTCAACGTAACCGAAACCGATATACACCCGGGAGAAGGGTTTCGTCCTTCTTTATCGTTGGACATTGCCAATCGAAATAATCGGGAAAACAAAAAATATCCGGTATATCGGCAAAGCCAAACAGGGACAATCACAAAAGCCGGATATGTAGAAAAAACTGTATGGGGAGTGGTATGGGGATATGGCGACTCTTCAAATTTCCACGCATTGCTTCTCCGAGCCGGCAACCCGGATCCATACGGCTACCATATTCCCGAATTACAATACAGCATCATCACTGTTGCCGAGGGAGATACAATCTTCCATGCGCCGTGGAATACATTGTCTTCCCCATATATCAATCCCGAAACAGATTACAACCGCATACACGTTGTTCCCGTTAACGGAGGATACGAAATATTCATCGGAAAAGAGCGGGAATGCCGCATAGGAATCTGCCACGACGACAGACTCTTCGGAAGTTCGGCAGGAGTCTATATAGGAAGCGGAGCGAAAATAAAAATGAAAAACTGGTCCCTTTCTCCGGTTGAATATATAGAGCGAAAAGTCTTTCTGACAGCCGACAAATTATATGAATATTTGAATATAAGCACAAACGAAATTGAAGGTTTTTACGAACCTCTACAATCCGTTTCTGCCTCGGACAATATTCGATTAGGCGGGAATTATCAACTCGCTGCAATTTCTACCCAACAGCATATTCTGCTCCTTTACGTCAATGGAGCACAAAGATTCCAAGATCAATGGGAAACCGGTATGATCAAAGCAATTTTAAAACCTACCGGGCTTGTGAACATCTTCAATGTCACTTGGTTTGATGCTGAACATAAACCATTGAAAGATGGCGTAAAAGCGGTCATATTGTCCAATCATATCATTTCTATCTATTTCGATAAAGAAGGTGTGACACTAAAATGGGCACAAACCGGCAATAAGAAAGAATTCGACACTCCTTTTCATTATTCCATGTATCGAGATATACTCTACAATACTACACTCATACCGTCTTTCTTTATCTCTTCATTGTAAATATTATCCGAAAAAAGAAGCCAAAGGTGCAACAGTATCAAAAAACGAATATTGTTGAAATGAATAAAAAAACTTGCATATCATTCACTTTTTTTATAAAAACAGGTATACTCCAAAGTGCTCTATTCTTTATATAATATTTAAAAATCAACACATTACAAATAATCCGCATCTTTTTCCCATTTAAATTTTATTAATTTGCAGGTCGATATCGCCGTATCATCATTTTCATGACAACAAGTAGTGTTGCTACCGGGCGATAAAAATTACTCGACGAAAACGCTTCGCCATATTTAAAGTTCAGAACAGGCGGACAACTCTGCGTTTTCTTCTTTTATTATGCCCGATCGGAGTTGGCGGGCAACGAACATTAAATTCAGCCTTATGAAAAAAACATCTTACTTGATGGTAGGAACCATCCTACTCGCAAATGTCCTCAATGTTTCCGCACAAGGAACAACCAGAAAAATAATCACAGAGAAAAAAACTTCTCAGGGACGTATGGTCGATCCCCAATCCGAGGTTATCACTGCACCCCAAATCGCCGAATTAGAAGTAAGCCAAACAAAATGCGACACTACATTCCGATTCGACCATGACGGTACTGTCGACCTTCAAAATGCCAGAGCATTAGCACTGTCGGCCTTTCAAAAACATCATGACGCAGACATCATTGTCGGTGCTTTGATGAACACCCGTATGACTGCCCAATATATCGAAGTAAACATCGAAGGATTCCCTGCTCGTTATAGCAAAATACGTCCTGCTACACGGGAAGACTTGTGGATGCTCGACTTTATCAACTACGGAAACAAAAGTAAAAATACTGACGCCATAAAAAAATAACGATTCTTTCACCCTCACAGAATAATACATTGCATCATGAAAAAATTACTCTTCCTTTCATTCTGTCTGATATGGCTCCCTCTGTTTTCTTCGGCTCAAATCATTCAAGGAGAATCGACTACTACTCAAACATTATTCGTTCCTGAAAAGAAAATTCCCGAAAAAGGATATCCCCGCTATCAAGGAGACATCTACTTAGGTTACGCAGGTGACGATATCTGCCTCTCTTTAACGACAACTCACGGCATACGTATTAACAAATACCTGTTTGCCGGAGCGGGAATCGGTATAGAATACGGCGACCTGTGGTTTTATCACGACAGATATAAAGATTGGCTATGTGAGACCTCCAATATACCTTTATTCATCAACTTAAAAGGATACTATCCAGTAGCTAAAAAGATAGAACCATACGTCAGTTTATCCCTCGGTTATGCATACAATATAGACGAATACTCCGGATTCTATTGCGATGCCAGTATAGGAATACGACTATGGAAATTTTGCGTGGGTATAGGATTCATACACCATGAATGCACAGGATTAACCGGTGAAGACTATTATAACAATACTTTTGAAGATGAACTATGGACAAGAAATAAGTTCCAAGTTAAAATAGGATTCCAGTGGTAGAACTCAACGAAAGTTAAAAAGTAGACGACTGTTTGAGTAAATTCAAACAGTCGTCTACTTTTCTATACATTTACCAAATAAAGACCCTTAATATGAACGGGCGAACAAAACCCGACGAGCCGAAGGTTTTCCGGTAACCATGCAAACACCCGGAGTCGTATCGCCATCGAACGGGATACAGCGAATCGTCGCTTTCGTCTCTTCCTTAATACGTTCCTCCGTTTCGGTGGTTCCGTCCCAGTGAGCGAGAATAAAGCCACCTTCCTCGATTTTCTCTTTAAACTCATCATAGCTGTCGACTGTAATCGTATGTTCCTGACGATATTTAAGAGCCTTTTGGAAAATATTAGCTTGTATCTCGTCGAGCAATGTTTTTACCACCTGCTCTATATTCTCGACAGACATGGTCTCCTTCTCCAACGTATCGCGGCGCATCACCTCGACAGTTCCGTTTTCGAGATCACGGCCACCCATAACCAAACGTACAGGTACTCCCTTTAACTCATAATCGGCAAACTTGAATCCCGGACGCTTGTTATCGGCATTGTCATATTTTACGGATATTCCCATAACTCGCAGCTTATCGGCAATTTCGTTTGCCTTCGCATCGATAGCTTGCAACTGCTCTGCATTCTTATAGATAGGAATAATAACCACCTGTATAGGAGCCAACTTCGGTGGCAATACCAACCCGTTATCATCGGAATGGGTCATGATAAGTGCACCCATCAAACGAGTAGAAACGCCCCAAGAGGTAGCCCATACGTATTCGAGTTCATTATTCTTATTGATAAACTGAACGTCGAAGGCCTTAGCAAAGTTCTGTCCCAAGAAATGAGAAGTTCCCGACTGCAACGCTTTTCCATCTTGCATCATCGCCTCGATCGTATAAGTATCGAGAGCACCTGCAAATCGCTCGTTGGCCGACTTGACACCTTTCACTACCGGTACAGCCATAAAATTCTCGGCAAAATCGGCATAAACATCAAGCATTCGACGAGCTTCGGTTTCGGCTTCTTCACGAGTAGCATGTGCCGTGTGTCCCTCTTGCCACAAAAATTCGGCAGTGCGCAAAAACAGGCGGGTGCGCATTTCCCAACGGAACACGTTTGCCCACTGATTACACAAAATAGGTAAATCGCGATAGGATTGTATCCAGTTCTTATAAGTATTCCAAATAATTGTTTCAGAAGTAGGACGGATAATCAATTCCTCTTCCAATTTAGCAGACGGGTCTACGACCACGCCCGAACCGTCGGCTGCATTTTTTAACCGGTAGTGTGTAACCACGGCGCATTCTTTGGCAAATCCTTCGACATGCTCGGCTTCCCGGCTCAAAAACGACTTGGGTATCAACAACGGGAAATAAGCATTTACATGTCCTGTCGCCTTAAACATATCGTCGAGCTGACGTTGCATTTTTTCCCAAATCGCATATCCATAGGGCTTTATTACCATGCACCCCCGTACTGCCGATTGCTCCGCTAAATCGGCTTTCACAACCAAGTCGTTGTACCACTGAGAATAATTATCGGCACGCTTGGTCAAATCTTTCAACTCTTTTGCCATTATTTTATGCTGTTAATTTATTACACAAGAATTTTTATATCCTCTATTCTACATTTTCGTGCAAAAATAGAGAAAAAGCCGATAAGTTAAAAACAAATTCCTGTGAAACAACGAGAGCTATCGTTTATCCAATTCTCCCCGACGAGCCATGTCTACCATTTTCTCTCCCGGAATCAAATATATATCGAGGCGACGATTCCGTGCCCGTCCTTCCAAAGTTTCATTCGAAGCGATCGGATCGAACGCACCGGCTTCATAAATAACGACAAAATCCGTATTTCCTCCATTTCGCGTAAACCAATCTCGAACAGCATGAGCACGGGCTCGGGTCAAATCAAGACTATAAGCCTCCGAACCTGTATCGTCACTATGCATCACCAACATGACATGATAGAAATCGGGTACTCGCAAAGCGGCCAAAAAAGGTCGCAAATAAATGTCGGCCCTATCGCTCAACACAGTATCGTTCGGTAAAAAAAGATTCGAAGCCGATAAGGTCGCTTTAAGAACTTCATAATTACGAATTAACTTCAAATCGGACAACCGAGCTTTTTGCAAACGTTTCATTTCCCTAGATTGGGCAGTCCGTATCTTACGAGCCTGTTTGCCTAAATCTGGAATAGAAAGATTTTCATCGAGAGTCAACTGCGTAATATCTATATGTCCCGTTTTATCGGAAGCTCGCTCCTTTTCCCCACCCGAAAACCAAGAAGATATTTTATTCGCAGCTTTCTGAAAAATATTCTGTGAAGAAACACCTACCGGGGAAAAACATATAACGACCGCCAATAATATAAATACGATTTTTCTCATAGAACCCTAATCAAAAAACGCCCAAAGACTCTTCATAATCCAATTCTCCCCGAACCAGAAACGGCATATCCTCGTCTTCTATTTTCACCCCGTCTTTACGTGCGCTTTTACAAGCAAAAGCAATAATGTCCTCTTCATCAAGTTCTACTTCTTCTCCGGCCTGCTCGTCGAACAACCCCTTTTGATCGTAGTAATCATACACAACATCGGTAACATAGATAATATCGTCATGGGTATATTTTTCCTTCAACTCTTGCGGCAATACATTTAATATATATCGAACAGCATCGTCTTCGTCGTATGCAAACAAATCTTCTTCCTGACTCATAGCTTCATTTTTTTATTGGGTAAAAGTACAAATCCAAAATGTCTTTTGCAAATCGATGAAAAAAAAATAAGTTTTTTTGTTGCTATAAAAAAAATATTATCTACATTTGCAGTGTACTATTAAACTAATACACACAAACAGCATAACACTACAAATTGTAAACGCCATGTTACAAATTGAAAATCTTGAATTTAGTTATCACAAAAAAGGGAACCCTATCTTCAATGGGATAAACCTGACTATACAGCCCGGCTCGGTTTACGGGCTCTTAGGGAAGAACGGGATCGGGAAATCGACCCTTCTTTACATGATGTGCGGATTGATGTTTCCTCACAAAGGTTCTATCCGGTTCGACGGGATTGAAGTAAAACGCCGATTACCCGAAACCTTAGAGAAAATTTTCCTTGTGCCCGAAGAATTCGATCTCCCTTCCATATCAATCGACGATTATGTCCGTCGGAACAGTGTGTTTTATCCCAACTTCAACATCGATCAATTCAATCAATATCTTTCCGATTTTGAGTTAGAAAACACAAAAAATCTAGCCAAAACTTCTATGGGACAAAAGAAAAAATATTTGGTCAGTTTCGCTCTTGCGACAAACACACCTTTATTACTCATGGACGAACCGACCAACGGTATGGACATTCCTTCAAAAAGCCAATTCCGTAAAGTCATTGCATCGGGTATGAACGAGCAAAAAAGCATAGTCATATCTACCCATCAAGTACGCGACTTAGAAAACATGATCGATCACATCACCATACTCGACAACGGACTTCTACTACTCGATGCCGATACCCACACGATAAGCTCTCGACTTCGGTTCATTAAAGGAGGCAACGAAAGTGAGATTGCCGGTGCATTCTATAAAGTATCGACTATCGCGGGATATAGTGCTATATTGCCCAATGAAACCGATGAAGAGTCGCTAATCGATATTGAAATGCTCTTCAACTGTACAATAGGTGACCCCGAAGTAATTCATAATATATTCAATTCCTCCGCAAAATAATACGAACATGAAAGAAACCGATATCATCGATCCCGTACGAATCGGGAAATTCAGTTTAGGCTATTTCAGATGGTCTGTGACGGCCCATATATTCCAACCCAAACGTTTTTGGAAATATTGCACCAAACAAGTATATGAATGGAAAAGAGGACTCTCCCTGCAATTTATATCCTTGACCGGCATTTATACATTATTGATGTTTATTTTCCATACGGACGGCCAGCCGTTCATTACATCAAGCGGTGCACAAATGCTTATTTGGTTCGGATTTTTCATCTACATCGCCAAAAGCAGTTCAAGTCTCGCCGACCAAATAGGGATACGTTCTAAACGAGTAGTCTATCTTACCGTTCCGGTATCGACAGCCGAAAAATATATCGCACATCTATTGTCGACCATTGTCCTATATCCTTTACTATTTTTCGCAGCCATTGTCGTAGCCCAATATGCATCGGAGCTAATATCTTCTACCATAAGAGGCGAAATGTTCAATCCGGGAACACCTTTGCAGGATTGCTTCTCGATGTGGAAAAACAGTGGGTTTACCACGATATTCTTTGTTACCTCCGTACTTAGCACAATCGCGACATTCACACTCGGCGCCACATTGTGGCAGAAGAACAGCTTCTTGAAAACGGTATCGGCTCTTTTTCTTTTTTCTATTGTATTTTCATTTTCTTGCTCCTTATTTCTGACAAATGAAGAAATCGGCTCAGCCGTTTCCTACCTTTTTATAGGAAAATTTTTCGATAACAGCTCAAATTTCTTTTGGCTTATAAATACCGTCCAAATCGCCGAGACAATTATTTTAGGATACATCGGATATTTGAGAATGAAAGAATTGGAAATAAATGAAACCAAACGATAGCCATGCAATTCAAAGAGAACCAAACCATCTACTTACAAATAGCCGAACGAATCAGCGACGAGATTCTGTTAGGGCACTATGCCATCGGGAGCCGCATACCTTCGGTACGCGAATATGCCGCACTCGTGGAAGTGAATGCCAACACGGTCATGCGCTCTTATGAATTCTTGCAGACCCAGAGCATCATCTTCAACAAACGAGGCATAGGGTTCTTCGTTTCGCCCGATGCCAAAATAAAAATAAAGAGCTACCGCCGTAACGAGTTCCTTAAAAACGAATTACAACGTTTCTTCATACAGATATATACACTCAACATTTCTATGGAAGAAATCGATCTCATGTATAAACAATTCATCGATAAATTAAATTCCAAAACATCAAACGCACAATTATGAAACGCTCTACTATTATACTGATTATTTTCCTCGTCTTGCTAATAATCACTCCTATCGTAATCGTAAAAACGGTCAACAACCTATCTCCCGAATCAAAGCTTAAAGGCATACAGACCCTATGGAATAAATCAGATCCGAATACCCCTACCCGATATATCATTACCGAAGAATATTTCGGGAGCGACAGTATCGGCACTACAATCAATATTACGACCGATGCCGATTCTAAATCGACCCTTATCGACAATCACAGATACGACGAAGATACGATTCGTATATCGGGAAACGCCCATAGTAGTTACAATATCATTTATGAGGAAGAAGTAAATCTAATTATCGAAAACAAAAATCCGAACATAAAATTCAAGATCGCAAATGCCAATCTCAGTAAGATCAGTCTCAATTCCTCGGGCGAAACAGATATCGTCTCATCAAACTTAGGGACCTTAATATTCCAAGACAGCATAAATACCGCTCCTATCCGCCTCCTTCAAAATAACATCGGTGGACTGATTGCATTGAGCTGCACAAACCGTCCGATGGAAATAACCGAGAACAACATAGGCACAGCCATTTTTCCAGAAAAATACAGAGATTTCTCTCTCGTCAACAATAATATCGGTGTTAACACATGGTCCAATGAATATAATATAACCATAGGTTCCGAAACGAATAACGACAGTGCAGAAACTCATGGAACGTTCAAAATGAAAATCAATGTCAAAACCGACGAATAATACAAATCATTTCACTAAACCACAATACATTTTATCAGGTAAAAAATGAAAAGAGTTTTCAAATTAGGTATATTATTGGGATTTATATTCTCATTATGTACTGCGGCACAAGCAGCCACTACCGCTTGTAAAATAAACGGGGTTGTTACCGATTCGATTAGCGGAGAAGCTATTCCGTTTGTCACCATAGGGATAGAGAACAACGAAGGAAAAGTATTGAGCCGAATTGCTTCGGACGCACTAGGGAAGTTTATGATCACAGCTTCGACGGGTCAAAATTACCGTCTGGTCGTCTCATCGGTTGGCTACGGAACAAAATACGTCGATATATCACTTTCGGAAAATGAAAAAAATAAAGATTTAGGAACCATAAAACTTACAGAAAGTTCAGAGTTATCCGAGGTAACAGTCGTCGCTCAAAAACCTTTAATAAAAAGCGACATCGATAAAATCACTTACGATATGGAAGCCGATCCAGACGCCGCCAGCAACAATGCACTGGATATGCTGAGGAAGGTTCCCATGATTACAGTCGATGCCGAAGAAAATATACGGTTGAACGGACAAAGCAACTATAAAGTATTGGTCAATGGGAAAAGTTCGGCAGTAATGTCGGGAGACAATGTCAAAGAAGTTCTCAAAAGTATGCCGGCCAATACGATTAAAAATATCGAAGTTATCACGAATCCCTCTTCCAAATACGAGGCCGAAGGTGTAGGCGGTATCATCAACATCATCACAGTTTCCCGCCGGGAAACCAACGGTATCGTAGGTAGTGTAGGTGCAAATGCCGACACCTATGGAGGCTTCGGGGGAAACGTCTATCTCTCTTCCCAAATCGGGAAATTCGCTTTCTCCGGCAGATACTCCGGAAGCCGTTATACCAACGGCGACGGAGGTCACTCGAAAGCTTTTATGGAGACGTTTGCCAACGATGAATTTTACCGCTCCGAAGTATATGGTTCTTCCAAATATCGGGGAGCCGGACATAACATGTCCATCGAAGCCAGTTATGAAATAGACACGCTTAACCTCATCAGTTTCTCGGCATGGGGCTGGTTGGGAAACAACAAATCGACAAATGACTTGAATCAAACTTATTTCAATCGCTCCAATGCTCCCAGCAGTCAATATCGTTCGTTAGGAAGTTCCAGCAGCGACTACGGTTCTGTATCGGGGACTCTCGACTACCAACGCTCTTTCGCAAAAAAAGACCGCACGCTAACAGCCTCGTATCAATTCGAGTACAATCCCAACAACTCGGACTACACGACCGAAAATCAGGGAATTCTTCATTCAGAAAACTACATCGAAAAAAGTAAAAACAAAGCTCACGGAACCGAACAAACCATACAGATAGACTATTTCGACCCCTTGACCGATATGCATCAAATCGAGGGCGGGGTAAAATACATCATGCGCTGTAACGTAAGCGATGGAGATAGAGACAAAAGCATTTGGGACGAAACAACCGAGGATTGGAAACAAACACCGCTCCCGGTCAACGATCTCGACTATACACAACATATCTTAGGCGTCTATGCCGGATATGTACTAAAAGTTAAGAAATGGAGCGGGAAAGTAGGAGCCCGATTAGAATCGACTTGGAACGATGGCCGCACTACAAATTACGACATCACGGAAACACCCCAAAAAACAAAGTTCGATAACAATTTTTTCAACATTGTACCTTACGTCACCCTATCGTGGCAACCCCGAGATATGCAAACATTCAAATTATCCTATACTCAAAGGCTTAGTAGGCCCGGAATTTGGCAGCTAAATCCGTTCAAAGACAGTTCGACCCCCATGCAACTGGTATATGGTAACCCTAATTTGGAATCGGAAATATCACATACATTCTCCTTAGGATACACATTGTTTACGGCAAAAGGACTAAACTTAGCCACCGAACTGAATGGACGCATACAAAACAATGGGATAGAGCAGACTATCTTCATGGACGAAGACGGTGTGGCCAACGTAACTTACGACAATATCGGAAAAGCCAGAGAATGTAACTTGAACGTATTTTTTTCGGGAAATATCATTCCTACCCTCAGCCTCTACACCAACCTCTCCGGGGGATATGGAGATTATAGCTCCAAATCGGCAGGATATTCAAACAAAGGTTGGAATTACAACGGATACCTCGGCGCACGTTGGAACGCATGGAAAGACGGTGCAATAAGTGCCAACGTCGGCTACTACTCCGGATTTCGCATGCTGGTAGGAACATCTGCACCAATGGCATTTTGCGGGTTCAGTGTCAGCCAATCATTTTTTGAAAAGAAACTTCAACTGAACCTTTCGGTAAGCGATCCCTTTTCAAAAGAACGCAAATTTACCATGCACATTAAAAACGATGCATATCGTATCGATAACTACAACTACGATCCTTGTCAATACGTACGCTTAGGAGTCACCTATCGTTTCGGGCAAATGAAAGAATCAGTTAAGAAAGCTCGACGCAGTATCACCAACGACGATGTAAAAAGCGAAAGCAGTGGTGGGGCCGGCGGTATGGGAGGCGGGGCCAATATTCAATAGACTCTTTTGACTTCCTGATTTAAATAAACGAAAAAAGCCCCGGGCTCGTGAGAATCCGGGGCTTTTTATCTTATTATCAACAAGCGATAAGTTATACCAACTGCTTCTTATATGTTCTCAATTCTTGCTTAATTCGATATATTCTCACCTTCACCGTCCCCAAAGGCATTTGTAAACGGTCGGCTATTTCGTCATAACGATATCCTTGCAAGTATAAACCAAAAAGGATACGATTATCAATAGACAACAAATCCATAATACGTTGAACATCGATTGTAGAAAAAGAATCTTCACCTTCTATTCCACCTTGCATATCATCGGTATCCGGTATCTCAAAATCGGTAGGAAGAGATTCTTGCCGAGACGAATGGCGACGACAATTCAAGAAAAGATTACGCATAATAGTATATAACCAACTTTTAATACTTCCGGAATCATCATACATCGCTTTATTGCTCAACGCTTTAAGCGATGTTTCTTGCAATAGGTCTTTCGCCTCGTCTTCATTATGAGTCAGACTTTTGGCAAAGCCTAACAGAGCATTTTGCAGTTTTACCACATGCTGCTCAAAATCTTCTTGAATCATTATTATATCTGAAAATTAAAAAATAATTTAGTAAAGATAAGGATTAATTTTTATAATAAAAAATTTAAACTGCCTTTCTTTACTAATACGCTCGAAAGCGAGGTTACTTAGGAGCCTTCTTATATAGCACGATCGCTATTACCGTATAGATGATATTGGGTATCCACATCGCCAACATAGGTGAAGTAGCCCCCGATACCGCAAAGGTAGAGGTCACAGTCGAGAATAATATATATGAGAAACTTAACAGCAAACCTATACCGATATTGATACCCATACCCCCTTTTACCTTCCGGGAAGACAACGACATACCGATAGCTGTCAAGATAAATGCCGCGGCAGCCATAGCGAAACGCCGCTCATATTCTATCTCAAAATTTTTTATATTGGCGACCCCTCTCTCTTTTTGACGGATAATATAACGCCGTAGTTCGGGAGTAGTCATCACTTCGCTATCGTTCTGCGAAATCAAGAAATCCGAAGGTTCTATGGGTACAATCGTATCGAGCGTCGACCCTTTTATCAATTCCTCCCGCATACCGTTGAAATTACGAATCACATAATTGTTAACCCGCCAGTGATAAGCCGAATCGTAATGAATGGTTTGAGCAGTCAATCGGGATTGAAGAACTTTCTTGTCGAACTTCTCCAAAGAAAAACGATAGCCGGTTTTGTTACTATTGTCATAGCGCGATATATAGGCTATTACCCCCGGCTCTACCTGCAACTGAATATTACTGGCATAATCTACCCGCTTATTTTTGACATACGTATTCATATACTCGATACGAGTCACATTGGCCGGTGGTATTACATAGCAACTCAAATAGAGATTCAATGCAGCGATAATGGCTGCCGAAACCATATAAGGCACAAACAATCGCTTGAAACTGATACCGCTCGACAACATGGCTATAACCTCGGAGTTGTCGGCCAGCTTGGAGGTAAAAAATATAACAGCGATAAAAGTAAACAGAGGACTAAACAGATTGGCAAAATAGGGAAGAAAATTGAAAAAATAGTCGAATATCGTCGCCGACAAAGGTGCTTTCAAAAATGAATCCAATTTCTCGTTAATATCGAACATGACCGTAATAGCGAGAATCAAAGCTATCGCGAAAAAGTAAGTTCCCAAGAACTTCTTGATAATATAGATATCTATTTTTTTCAATATCTTCATCTCGTCCCTCTTTACAATCGTGTAGTCACCCGGCATATCATCTCGTCTTTCCACGACTTAAATGTACCGGCTAAAATTTGACAACGTGCCTCCTGAGTAAGCCAAACATAAAATGCCAGATTATGTATCGAGGCTATCTGCATGGCCAGTATTTCTTCACTAATGAATAAATGGCGCAAATAGGCTTTACTGTAACATGTATCGACATAAGAAGTTCCCTCCGGGTCAAGAGGAGAAAAATCATCGGCCCACTTTTTATTCCGCATATTCATGATACCGTTACGGGTAAACAGCATACCATTACGCCCATTGCGAGTAGGCATCACACAGTCGAACATATCGACACCCCGCTCTATACCTTCCAATATATTGGCCGGTGTCCCCACCCCCATTAGATAACGTGGTTTATCCTGAGGCAAGACCTCGTTGACAACCTCTATCATCTCATACATTTTTTCCGTAGGTTCACCCACCGCCAATCCGCCGATGGCATTACCGTCAGCTCCCAAATCGGCGACATGCTTCGCGGCCTCTATACGCAAATCGGGATAGACACAGCCTTGTACAATCGGGAAAAAAGTTTGCTTATAACCATACAAACCCTCCGTTTCGCAAAAGTGTTTCCACCCCCGGTCGAGCCAACGGCGTGTCAAGGCCAATGATTTCTTGGCATAGTCGTAATCGGCATCGCCCGGAGTACACTCGTCGAGCGCCATCATAATATCCGCTCCGATAATACGTTGGGTATCTACCACATTTTCGGGAGTAAAAAGATGTTTCGAGCCATCAATATGCGAACGAAAGTGAGCCCCCTCTTCTGTCAGTTTCCGACGGTCGGACAAAGAAAAAACCTGAAACCCCCCACTATCGGTAAGAATAGGACGTTCCCAACCGTTAAACCGGTGCAGTCCACCGGCCTGACGCAATATATCCAATCCCGGACGTAAATACAGATGATAGGTATTCCCCAAGATTATTTGTGCCTTAATATCGTCCCTCAACTCGCGCTGATGCACGGCCTTGACCGAGGCCACCGTTCCCACAGGCATAAATATAGGGGTCTGTATCTTCCCATGATCGGTCGTTATCACTCCGGCCCTAGCATGGGTACACTCATCGGTATGTACCAGTTCAAAATCCATTGTCCGTCCTTTTTACTCGAAAAAATAACACAAATGAAAAAACAGAAAAACTGATTGACAACATCTGCTCGAAAAAACTCAAAACAGTTTCTTTACTTTATTCGGGAACAAAGATAATGCAAGGCGAATATAGAACAAAATTTATTTTAGCTCTGTTGGGTCATGCCTGTCTTGGACTGTCGTCAAAAAAATGCGAACTGCTGTCAGAAGCAAATGATGGACAAAATCAAATAAACTTGATTTTCACTAAAAACGACAAGACACACCGATAAACATAAAAAACATTAAAAAGAATTACTTCGATATCTTTATCCTACGGAGTATTTACAAATACGTTTATATAATATTATATCGGTTAATTTCTTTTTAAACATCGAGTAGTTTATCAAATAGAAGATATATTTGCAGCTGTTATGCTGACGCCTCGAACGATAATAGTTTTTTTATGTTGGACATGCGGGCTGTCTTTTTTCTGCCACACCGCATATGCCCAATCTTCCACGCCTCCTCCCATGCGGCCGGGCAATGGGTCGGAATTGGAAATAAAAGGAGGTGAATTGTCGTGGCCCCGTACCGAACAGCTACCCTCTTCTACACCCAACGATCGGTTCATGCAGAAAAAGCTGAACGAGCACCTCGAATCTGCATCTTTAAACATCATGCGTCCCTCAACCATGTTTCCCGAAAATCCATCGGAATTCATGTTAAACGTAATTTTACTGCACGCAGTGAAAGACAGCATAGCCAGCCTTCACGACGAAACAATCGCGCGAATGGTCGATATGTTTGTATTACGTAACTTGTTACGGCCTCTCTCCAATGACAAACCCGCTCCTGTCAACAGCTGGTCGATGAGTGCACCCAACACCATGCCTTTCGGTATAGGCGTCTCTTATGTGGGACTCCTCGACCCTGTCGAAATATACCGTAACTGGCAACGCAAGAAAAGGGCCCTACGCACCAAAATGGTTTTAATGACCCTTTTCGGGAACACTACCCGCCCGCTCACCAAACATGAGACTGATTCAATAAAACGAAGCATCGAATGGAAACGTAATGTCCCGGTAAGTACGATTGCCAATCCCGTTCAGATATCCACCTTACTGAAAAACGATACCATCGTCGAACCTTCCAAGCCGAAATTTACAGCACCGCTCTTTGGAAAAGAGCGTCCCCAAATGGCTATCGATACCATCTCCGCAGCATCTTCACCGAAAATAAACGAGACCCGATAGCCTCTGTTCCTTCGAACTTTCTATGCTGCATCCGTGTTGTAAAAAATAAACAAGTCATTTTGTCAGAAACAAAAAGAATTATAAATGAACTTCTTATAGATCCGAACCTTTCCAACGTATCGGAAATATAGACATTATGTCATATTAACAAATTGATTTTCAGACAATATTTCATTAAAACACGGCTGGCATTTCTTTTGACTATATCCCAATGTAAAAACAAAAAAAGATAAAATAGAAAGGAGAATAAATATATGAATTTCGACAATTTCACAATCAAATCGCAGGAGGCTATCCAAAAGGCTGTGGAGATTGTTCGTAATCACAACGAACAATCCATAGAACCGGTACACCTTCTAAAAGGTATCTTGCAAGTAGGCGAAAGCCTCACCTCATACCTTTTTCAAAAATTGGGAGTCAACGCAGGGTTGCTAAACAACCAAGTCGACAGAGAAATAGAATCGCTTCCGAAAGTGAACGGAGGTGAGCCCTATCTGAGTCGGGAAGCTAACGATGCCCTACAAAAAGCAATCGACTATTCCAATAAACTCGGAGACCAGTTCGTAGCATTGGAAGCCATGCTCATGGGATTATTCCTCGTGAAAAGTCCGGCCTCTGCATTCATGAAAGATGCAGGCATAACCGAAAAAGAACTGGGCGCAGCTATCGACGAATTGCGAAAAGGGAAGAAAGTAACCGCAGCTTCGGCCGAAGACACCTACAATGCATTGAGCAAATATGCAATCAATTTGAACGAACGTGCCCGTAACGGGAAACTCGACCCTGTTATCGGACGAGACGAAGAAATCAGACGAGTATTACAAATTCTGAGTCGCCGAACCAAAAACAATCCTATCTTGATAGGTGAACCGGGTACAGGTAAAACAGCCATAGCCGAAGGACTAGCGCATCGTATCGTACGCGGAGACGTTCCCGAGAACCTAAAAAGCAAACAAATCTTTTCTCTCGACATGGGAGCTTTGGTTGCCGGAGCCAAATACAAAGGAGAATTTGAAGAAAGGTTGAAATCGGTAGTCAACGAAGTCATTCAAAGCGAGGGAGAAATTATCCTCTTTATCGACGAGATACACACGTTGGTGGGAGCCGGTAAAGGCGACGGAGCAATGGATGCTGCCAATATTCTGAAACCGGCTTTGGCAAGAGGAGAATTGAGGTCTATCGGCGCTACCACGCTCGACGAATATCAAAAATATTTTGAAAAGGACAAAGCTCTCGAACGTAGGTTCCAAATCGTCATGGTCGACGAACCCGACGAAATGAGCTCTATCTCAATTTTGAGAGGTCTGAAAGAGCGGTATGAAAATCACCATAAAGTGAGGATTAAAGACGATGCTATCATAGCAGCCGTACAATTATCCGAACGATATATAACAGACCGATTCCTACCCGATAAAGCCATAGACTTGATGGACGAAGCGGCAGCAAAACTGCGCATAGAAGTAGATTCGGTTCCCGAGGCTTTGGACGAAATATCCCGACGAATCAAACAATTGGAAATCGAACGCGAAGCTATCAAACGTGAAAACGATACCGAAAAGCTGCAACAGTTAGCCAAAGAAATTGCCGACCTGAAAGAAGAGGAAACTAAATTCAGAGCCAAATGGCAATCGGAAAAAGAACTGGTTAACCGCATACAGCAAAACAAAATCGACATCGAGAACTTACGTTTCGAAGCCGATAAAGCCGAACGAGAGGGCGATTATGGTAAAGTAGCCGAAATACGGTATGCCAAGATCAAACAAAAAGAAGACGAAATCCATGCCACGCAACAAAAGCTACACGAGTTGCAAGGTGACAAAGCTATGATTAAGGAAGAAGTCGATGCCGAGGACATCGCCGATGTCGTATCTCGCTGGACGGGCATTCCGGTAAACAAAATGATGCAAAGCGAAAAAGACAAACTGCTCCACCTCGAAGAGGAACTGCACAAACGAGTTGTAGGTCAAAACGAGGCCATCACTGCCATTGCCGATGCTGTTCGTCGGAGTCGTGCCGGATTGAATGATCCTCGTAGGCCTATCGGGTCGTTCATCTTCCTCGGTACGACCGGTGTGGGTAAAACCGAGTTAGCGAAAGCTCTTGCCGAATATCTGTTTGACGACGAGAACATGATGACTCGTATCGACATGAGTGAATATCAAGAGAAATTCAGTGCCACTCGTCTCATCGGTTCCCCTCCGGGATATGTTGGATACGATGAAGGCGGTCAACTGACCGAAGCGATCAGGCGTAAACCTTATTCGGTAGTTTTGTTCGACGAAATAGAAAAGGCTCACCCCGACATCTTCAACATTCTGTTGCAGGTACTCGATGACGGACGATTGACCGATAACAAAGGCCGATTGGTTAATTTCAAAAACACCATTATCATCATGACTTCGAATATGGGTTCCGCCTTGATACGCGAAAATTTTGAAAAGATGACTCCTGCCAACAAAACCGAAGTCATCGAAAAAACAAAAGAAGCGGTCTTGAATATGTTGAAACAAACCATACGTCCCGAATTTCTCAACCGTATAGACGAAACGATTATGTTCACCCCGTTGAGCGAGAAAGAAATCGAAGAGATTGTGTCGTTACAAATCGACAACATCAAAAAGATGTTGGAGAAAAACGGTGTCACCCTCGAAATTACACCCAAAGCTCTGGGCTTGATTGCAGCCGAAGGCTACGACCCTGAGTTTGGAGCACGTCCGGTAAAACGAGTGATACACCGGCTTATCTTGAACCAGTTGTCGAAAGACCTGCTGGCTCAGAAAGTAGACCGATCGAAGCCTATCATAGTCGATACCGAAAATGACCAAATCGTATTTCGTAACTGAAACGAGATAAAAAGCAAAGGCTGCTATGCATTGCATAGCAGCCTTTCTTTCCTACCGAAAACCTATTTATTCACTGTTCTTTATTTTTCTACATTCTTTTCACTCCACGGCAAGGGATTAAGACGCCCCTGCTTCATATCTTTCCCCATAAATGGAGCCCTAAATCTTTCACGCCAAGAATCGCGGGCTGCTCGTTTTTCCAATCGTGCCACTTTCTGTTCCAAATACTGAATATACTGATCTTTGGTCAGAATAGATTTAAATGTGGAATCCCGACGAACCTTAGCCGCTTTCATCGATTCTCGATTCGATTTCTCAAATTCCTTCTTTTTCTCTCGAATCGCTTTTACTTCCGTATCGAACGTCTTATCGGCTTCTTTTAATTGAGAAAGCTGTTTTTCGCTAAGATTCAAATCTTTCACCATTTGTTCACAAGGGAATTCACATTTCTCTCTCCGTTCGTTCTTTTCTTTATTACCGGCAAATGAACTCATCGATAAAACGAGAACAAGAGCGAACGATACTATTGCCTTTTTCATAAATTTTCTCCTTTCATTAAAAAGTTTTCTTCAATTTATTTATTCGCGAATCTGTTTATAAGACTCTGTTTTTGTCCAAAGGTTTAACCACACTTTCTGCGGAATGTTTAAATTTAGCACTTTTAACAAAATGGAGAATTGTTACTCCCGAATTAAGTCTTTCAACTTAATAGCTTGGAAAGTCATGTGAGCCACGCTACTCTCATATAAAATACCCACTGTCTCACGATCGATCATGGTCAGACAGGTATACCCCCACCCCTCATCTTCGTCCAACATCACTTGATTTTCTGGCAACCACGTCAGGCCTTTATCTAAACTGGCTTTAATCGTAATATGGTTGCGCCCCTTCTTCGTGTTGGGATTCGAGAAAAGAAGGATATCCCTACCCAATACATTATCTTCGGCACGAACATGAATCAGACTCGCCATACACACAGGTTCTTGCAAAGCTTTTCGGGACGACTCATGCTCGGTCCATGTTTTTCCCAAATCCTCGGTTATGGCTACGGCTCGGCTTCCACCCAGGTTATCCCGCATATTCAACATCAACACCCCCGGCTCTATCTCCACGACCTGAGCCTCTGTCGTATTTGTCCGTGCCAGATTATGTATATTCCAAGTTTTACCCCGGTCCTTACTATACATAATACCAGCATTCGGAATACGAGTCGAATCTATGAACTGAATGGGAAATACCAACGTGCCGGCCTGCATGGTAATACCTCGTCCCGGCCCTTGAAGTAGGAAATACCAAGAAGGATCTTTCACCTGCCCGGTTATATCAATCGGCTTCGACCAAGTTTTGCCGTCATCGGTACTCTTCGTCATCACGAGTTGAGCCGTATAGCTCTTTTCCATTCCCGGCTGTGAACTCCACCATGCCCGTTGATTCCCCATACCGTGTGTCCACGCCGCGACAATCCACACTGTATTTGTCTTTGTATCAACCAAGATAGAAGGGTCTCCTACCCCATTTTGGGCAGCCGGCAAGCCTCCGGTCTCTCCGAAAGAAAGCGGCAATCTCATTTTCTCCCATGTTCTCCCGCCATCGGTACTACGGCTCAATCCAACATCTACATGTTCTTGCAGATCCACGCTACTGTTATAACGCACATCGTACACACCCAACAATGTACCTTTATTCGTAGTGACCAATCCGGGAATACGAAACGCCGAAACACCGTCGTTACCAGCATGACGAACGCCTACTCCCATGCGGTGTACAATACCGTCGGGCGACATTTTTTTACAAACAGCCTCTTTCCCGTCTATTGTCACAGAACTCAAATCTGCCGTCACCTTAGATAAAAGAGATGTACCGGGTTTCACCTGCAAACTCACCCAAAAGAAATTAACTCCCGGAAATAATTTGTAATTACATTTCAAAACCACCGACTCAGACACATTCGATTCCTCGGCACATTTTATCGAATAAGAAGGATATGCCGACAATGTCTTACCGGGACTGAAACTCGAAATATAACTAACCGGAGCAAATCGATTCTTATCTTCCTCTTGACGGGCTTCTGTTCCACCATAATAGAGCTTCACAGATTGAATATCGTCGAGATTTTTACACCTCGACAAATCTACTGTTACTCCATCAAGCATTCGGCTGTCTCGTGCATCGAATCGAAGATAAAATAATAGATTATCCTGCCGTTCTATCAAAATGGGGACTTGTGCCTCTTTTATAAAAACCGTATCCGAAGCTCTTACTACCGACCAATATCCAATTAACAAGAAAAAAAGAAAAAGTCTCTTCATGACATATCTAATTAAATTTGCGGAATAAAGATAACAGTTTTTTACTTATTACTCCAAAAACCAGCCGATTTTCATACTTCTCATAAACGGCTCTATCTTTCCGTTTCTTTCCTTGCAAAAACGGTCCAAAACAAGTATATTTGTATCAACAGAAACAAGTAATTTATGTTACAACCTCTGGCAGAAAGACTAAGGCCCAAAAACTTAGACGAATACATCGGACAGGAACATCTGGTAGGACCGGGAGCCGTACTGCGGCGTATGATCGATGGGGGAAAAATTTCGTCTTTCATTCTTTGGGGGCCTCCGGGTGTTGGAAAAACAACTCTGGCCCACATCATATCGCAACAATTACAAGCACCGTTCTTCACATTGAGTGCCGTACAATCCGGCGTAAAAGAAGTTCGCGAAGTAATAGACCGATGCAAAGCCAATATTTTTTCCAAAGTACGTCCCATATTGTTTATCGATGAAATCCACCGGTTCAGTAAATCACAGCAAGACTCTCTCCTCGGCGCGGTCGAATACGGTACGGTGACGCTCATCGGAGCAACGACCGAGAATCCCTCTTTCGAAGTAATACGCCCCTTGCTCTCCCGTTGTCAGGTATATGTCCTCAAATCACTCGAAGTAAAGCACTTGCAGCTACTGCTCGACAGAGCTATACATTCCGATACTTATCTGAAAGAACGCGATATAGAAGTAAAAGAGACCGATGCTCTATTTCGTTATTCAGGAGGGGATGCCCGAAAGCTGCTAAATATCATCGATCTCGTATCCCAAGCGGTCGGAGAGAACGAAAAAATAATCATCGACGATGCGATTGTAACGGAACGGTTACAACAAAATCCTGCCGCCTACGACAAAAACGGCGAAATGCACTACGATATCATATCGGCATTTATCAAATCCATACGTGGCAGCGATCCGGATGCCGCAATCTATTGGCTTGCCCGCATGGTCGAAGGAGGTGAAGACCCCGCTTTCATCGCACGACGATTGGTTATATTGGCTTCCGAAGATGTAGGACTGGCAAACCCCAATGCCTTGCTTTTAGCCAACGCTTGCTTCGATGCTGTACAAAATATAGGGTGGCCGGAGAGCCGCATTATCATGGCCGAAACGACAATCTATCTGGCTAGTTCACCCAAAAGCAATTCGGCCTACATGGCGATAAATCAAGCACTGGAAACGGTAAAAGCAACAGGAAACCTTCCTGTTCCGTTACATCTTAGGAATGCACCGACACAATTGATGAAAGAGTTGGAGTATGGAAAAAATTACAAATATGCACACGATTATACGGGTAACTTCGTCAATCAGCAATATTTACCAAACGAGTTGAAAGACAATAATTGGTGGAAGCCTCAGGATAACGTTGCGGAGAACAAGCTGAAAGATCATCTAAACAAGCTATGGAAAGACCGATACAAATAATCTGTCGAAATGCTATCTCGGGCTAACAAATAGCCGTCATTTTGTAAATTTTTGTAACAAAATATTTCAAAGCACAGAAAAACTAAGAAAAAAAGAATTACTTTTGTAATCTATCAAAACCAAATTATACCAAACTACTAAACAAAGATCGTTATGAAGAAGCACAATTTCTATGCAGGCCCTTCTATTCTGAGCGAATACACCATTAAAAACACAGCGGATGCCGTTCTTAATTTCGCAGATACAGGTCTGTCTCTGTTGGAAATTTCACATCGTAGCAAAGAATTTACAGCGGTTATCGAAGAAGCTAAAACCCTAGTAAAAGAGTTGCTCGAAGTCCCTGCCGGATATGATGTCCTATTTTTAGGTGGAGGGGCCAGCATGCAATTCTGTATGGTTCCATATAATTTGTTGAACCGTAAAGCTGCTTACCTCGAAACCGGAACATGGGCTGTAAATGCAATCAAAGAAGCTAAATTGTTCGGAGAAGTAGATGTCGTCGCTTCTTCGAAAGAAGCCAACTTCTCTTATATCCCCAAAGGATATACTGTCCCCGATGATGTTGATTATTTCCACTTTACCTCCAACAACACGATATACGGAACAGAAATGCGATTTGACCCAGACGTAAATGTACCTCTTGTAGCCGATATGTCTTCCGATATTTTCTCCCGACCTATCGACGTTTCCAAATATAACGTCATCTACGCCGGAGCTCAAAAAAATTTAGCCCCTGCCGGAGTTACTATCGTGATTGTCAAAGAAGATGCTCTCGGACATGTAGACCGGGCTATCCCCACCATGCTCGACTATCGTACCCACATCAAAAAAGGGTCGATGTTCAATACGCCTCCTTGTCTCCCCATCTACTCGGCATTGCAGACCTTGAAATATTATAAGGAGATGGGTGGTATCAAAGAGATGGAAAAACGTGATTTGGAAAAAGCAGCAATCCTCTACGATGCTATCGATTCCAGTAAAATTTTCGTCGGAACAGCAGCTCACGAAGATCGCTCCATCATGAATGTCTGCTTCGTTATGAAAGAAGAATACAAAGACCTCGAAAGTGAATTTATCGAATTTGCTTCCTCTCAAGGCATGGTGGGTATTAAAGGACACCGTTCGGTAGGTGGATTCAGAGCTTCCATTTATAATGCTATGCCTAAATCGAGTGTCGAAGCCCTCGTAGCTACCATGAAAGAATTTGAGAAGAAACACTAATATAGAAAAGCCATGAAAGTATTAGTTGCTACTGAAAAGCCGTTTGCCGCTGTTGCAGTAAATGGAATCAAAGAAGTTCTCGACAACGCAGGTGTCGAAATGGTTCTTTTGGAAAAATACCCCGATAAGGCCGCTCTACTAAAAGCAGTCGAAGATGTTGACGGCCTCATCGTGCGCAGCGACATCGTCGATGCCGAAGTTTTTGACGCTGCCCCAAAATTAAAAATCGTAGTACGTGCCGGAGCGGGTTATGACAATATCGACCTCAACGCGGCTACGACCAAAGGAGTATGTGTAATGAACACCCCCGGACAAAACTCCAACGCTGTGGCCGA
>NZ_JAIJHU010000068.1:0-12547 GCF_022723415.1 Barnesiella sp.
GCTGTGCCGCGGCACAGCTCCCTTTCTTATAAAAAATATCGATACCCTTTCAATTTATCGATATTCCCATTATATTTGTACATAAACAACAGACAAATAACCTCGGAAAAACAATCCGATTTCAAATTGCGATGGACACAATTATATCAAGTTGGCTCTTGTGGCTCATTATTGTGGCCATACTCATTATCATAGAACTGCTCACTTCCATGATAGCGACATTCTGTTTGGCAGCAGGTTGCCTAATAGCCATGGTATGCGCCCTGCTGAGCTGGGGCGTCGAAGCGCAGCTGATCGGAGCCATAATCGGCACTGTAATCGCATTTATACTCGTCCAAACAAAGCGAGGGAAGGGTAATATCTCGGTTCAATCCTTCATATCGTTATAAACATCAACGCACATTGAATACGAACTGTGACAAATCGAGAAGCGTAAAATCGCCTGCACAAAAACGAATCGACAGTATTGATCTGTTCAAAGGAATCGCCATTCTGGGAATCGTGTGGAAACACACCTTTCATCCGCAATGGTGCGATCTCATTCACATAAGCGCGCTTTTCTTCATCTTATCGGGAATCTTTTTCAAAGACGAGCCATTCATTCCCTTTCTAAAAAAGAAAATCCGAACCATACTTATTCCGTTCCTCTTCTTTTACATACTCTCCTATCTCGCCCGAATGGCCTTCTATTTCGGACACTTTCGCACCCTACACGGATTCGCATGGGATAGCCTGCTGGAAATCTTTTCTATTTCCAATACACCCGACTACCTCACGGTGAACATACCTCTGTGGTTTCTCGTCGGCCTATTCGTCATGCAAATTATCTTTTGGTGCCTGAACAGAGTAATACCCCGTAATAAATACCGCAGCTGCTGGTTCTTGGTAATCTTAGCTGCCCTATACGCTGGTTACGGCACAATCGAGTCTTGGCACACACCGTTTATGTTCAATATCGCCATCGAGTGTCTCCCCTATTTTATTGCTGGAAACCTTTTCGGACTACAAATAGCCCGATTTCTTTCCAAGTCCTCTCTGAAATATCTCCTCGCCCCGACATGTTTTGCCCTGTTCATCGGGTTCCAATACTTGCCGATCGATATCTCTATCCTTGCCTTTATCAAAGCATTGACCATATTCTTGGCAATACTTTCCCTACTGTCTTGCTTCGAAAACAGTTGCTCGATGATATGGACGACAGTCCGATATTTCGGGAAATCATCACTCTTTATCATGGGTATTCATGTACTCTTATTAGCCCCTATACAATCGATGGCACGCGCCATCACCGGAAAACCGAACTTACTCACCGGATTAATCTGCCTTGCGCTTACTATGCTCCTCATATACGTTCTTATACCTTTCACCGAGAAATATATCCCGTGGGCTATCGGGAGACAACGACAAAAACAGGACACGAAATTATCTCAAACAACAAAATAGTATGAATAAACAAGTTTTAACAATTAGGGGGGGGGTAAAACCAACCTCTTCAAAACGAATCGATTACATCGACCTTATTAAAGGAATCGCCATCATCGGTGTCGTATGGAGTCACACTGTACACCCGCAATGGTACAATGTAACCTACATAAATGCACTTTTCTTCTTTCTCTCCGGATTCTTTTTCAAAGAAGAACCATTCCCCGCTTTCCTAAAAAAGAAAGTCAAAACGCTCATTATCCCATTCACTTTCTTCTACCTCCTATCCTACCCGTTCCGAATCATTTTTAACCTTTGGGATTACCGTACGCTCAACAACTTCGACTGGGGGTGTATCTTCGATGTATTCGACATAACAAACAAAAGCGATTATCTATTTGTCAATGTTCCGCTTTGGTTCATATTTTGCTTGTTCGCCATGCAACTGATATACTGGTGCATGAACAAGATCACTCCGGAAAAATACCGGACAATCATATATCTCATATTGACCGCAGTAATCATGATCTGGAACGAGGAAATCAAATCTTACCCGACCATTTTCATGTTCAATAACGCAGTGCAATGGTTGCCCTATTTCATAATCGGCAACTTGTTCGGTCTGAAATTATCTCGCTTGATTCTCGACTACCCATCAAAATACATCATTGTACTGACAACCCTCGTCGCTTTCATCGGCTTACAAGCCATCGACTGTAATCTGCCTGCCTATTTTTTCCTAAAAGCCATCGTCCTGTTTCTTTGTTTCATGTCCGTCCTATCCTATTTCAACGACAACAAGAACCATATATGTGCGATTGTTCGTACCTTAGGAACATCTACCCTCTTTATCCTCTGCATACATATTCTCATACAAACTCCTTTCCAACGAGCCATCATGAAAATATTCGGACATCGGGAAGTATTCACCGGATACATCGACGTCGCACTCACCCTGCTCGTCATATATCTCCTCATTCCCTTCGTGAATAAATATCTTCCCTGGGCGATCGGGAAAAAAAGATAAGGATAAAAAAGAACCGGGGCTAGAATTATCCAGCCCCGGTATCTATATAGACAAACTACTTTATGGCTTAGGTTGCAACAAACGATTATACTCCAAATCGTCATTTATAATTTCCATAGCCTTGACGAACGAGGGATTTCGAGGATTCATTACTCTGAAATAGGCAGCCGTGTCGAACATATCCCGGGCAATAAGAGCCTTTATCTGCAAAGCTATCAACCCTTTGGATTTCCGATACTGCTCCTCGTTATATTTCACCTTTTCGGTTTCTCCCATCTTCAACAATTCAGCGAGCATATCGTCCGTAACCGCAAATTCTTCGACAAACTGGTCCACCTTTTTATACTTATTCGTCAACTCTTTCCGATGGCTGTCGAGATAATTGACCGGATATTGATTCAATACCCCTTTCGCCAACAAATCCCGATGGAAATCGGTATAAATCGTCGTGTCTAACGGTATAAAAATATCGGGCATAATACCCCCGCCGCCATATACCGTACGTTTACTCTTCAAAGTTTGGAATTGCAACGAATCCGGGAAGTGAATGCTATCGGTATAAATAAGCTCTCCATGATTGAACCGGTCTAGCAATTCCCGCTCATATGCCTCGTGACCTTTGTCATAAGGCTTCTGTATACTCCTGCCGGAAGGCGTATAATATCGGGCGACAGTCAACCTTATCATCGATCCGTCGGGGAATGGTATGGGACGCTGAACCAAACCTTTTCCGAAGGTACGACGCCCTACGATTATACCCCGGTCCCAATCTTGAATCGCACCCGAAAGGATTTCACTTGCCGAAGCCGAGCTCTCATCGACCAGCAAAACTAATCTCCCCTTTTGGAACTGCCCCCGTTTCGAAGCGAAAGCATCGTCCCGTGGAGAACGACGACCCTCGGTATAAACGATCGACTGCCCGTCGTCCAAAAACTCGTCGGCCATAGCGATAGCACTGGTCAAGAATCCACCGCCGTTGCCTTGCAAGTCGACAATAAGATTCTTCATACCTTTCTTTTTCAACTCCTTAATGGCATCAGAAAATTCCTTGTCTGTCGTCACGGCAAAACGGCTCACCCGTATATAACCCGTTTCTTTATCGGCCATATAAGATGCATCGATACTGTAAATAGGTATTTTATCGCGTACGATTCTGAATTCGATAGGCTCCTTCACCCCTTTGCGCAATACGGTCACTCGCACCACCGTACCCGATTCCCCGCGTAGCCGTTTCATGATGTCGGTATTTTTCATCTTCACTCCGGCTATGGTTGTATCGTTTACAGCGATGATACGGTCACCCGCCAATATTCCCACCTTTTCCGAAGGTCCGCCAACGATAGTCTGTATCACATACAACGTATCTTTATTCATATTGAACTGGATACCCACTCCGCTGAAATTACCCTGTAAAGGCTCGTTCATCTCCCGGGTCTCCTCGGCTGTCGTGTAGGTCGAATGCGGATCGAGTTTATCGAGCATACCCCGAATGGCATCCTCCACCAACTTATTCTCGTCTACCTCATCGACATACAAATTCGTTATGGCGAAATCGGCCAAACTGAGTTTTCGCATTCCTTCGCTTTGGCCTTGCGACCACATGGCTCCCACCGCTATCACGGGTAGGAATATGATAAAAAATAGTCTTTTCATCTTCAACTTAAAATTATACTAATTTCAACCCTTTGGGAACAAATTCATCGACACTGTGACCGAACCTTAAAAGCTCCCGCACAATGGTAGAACTGATATGAGTCAATTCCGGCTCGGTAAACAAAATTATCGTCTCTACCCCCGATAATTTCCGGTTCACGTCGGCGATAGTCTTCTCATACTCGAAGTCATTCACCGACCGGATACCCCGCAGAATAAACCGGGCATTCCATTGCTTCGCAAGGTCGATGGTGAGGCTGTCGTACGAAACGACTCGAATCCGAGGATTATCCCGAAACAAATCCCTCAACATTTCCAACCGCTGTTCCACGGTGAAATAAGTGCGTTTCGAATCATTGATACCTATGGCTATGACCACTTCATCGAGCAATTCGAGCCCCCTGCTCACAATCGACATATGACCGAGAGTAAAAGGGTCGAATGTTCCCGGGAACACAGCTATCCTTTTAGACGAGATTGGTGTCATCTTCTATAACCAGATTTTGTATAATAAAGTTTTGTCTTTCCATGGTGTTCTTGCCCATATAAAATTCGAGCAAATCTTTCACCAAATCCTCCTTACGCAGCGATACCCGGTCGAGACGCATATCCGGTCCGATAAACTGACGGAACTCGTCGGGCGAAATCTCACCCAATCCTTTGAATCGTGTCACTTCGGGGTTTGCTCCGCACTTCTTGATAGCGGCGAGCCGTTCCTCGTCTGTATAGCAATAATGTGTTTCTTTTTTATTCCTCACGCGAAACAGCGGAGTCTGTAAAATATAAACATGCCCTTTCTTGATAAGGTCGGGGAAAAATTGCAAAAGAAAAGTAATCATCAGCAAGCGGATATGCATACCGTCCACATCGGCATCGGTTGCGATAATCACCTTATTGTACCGGAGCCCCTCGATACCGTCCTCTATATTAAGGGCAGCTTGCAGCAAGTTGAACTCCTCGTTCTCATAAACGACCTTTTGGGTCAGTCCGTAAGTATTCAACGGCTTACCCCGCAAAGAGAAGACCGCTTGCGTTTCCACATTACGGATCTTGGTAATCGAACCGCTTGCCGAGTCCCCCTCGGTAATGAAAATACAGCTCTCGTCCTGTCGGTCGCCTTTGGTATCGTTGTAGTGTATGCGGCAATCACGCAACTTGCGGTTATTCAAATTCGCTTTCTTCGCACGCTCCCGTGCCAACTTCGTAACCCCCGCTATCGCTTTGCGTTCCTTTTCCGATGCCAATATCTTTTTCAGCATCACATCGGCCACTTCGCCGTTTTTATGCAGATAATTATCCAATTCCTTTTTCAAGAAATCGCCGATAAACTTTGCGATGGTCGGTCCATCGGGTCCCACGTCTTTCGAACCGAGCTTGGTCTTGGTTTGCGACTCGAATACAGGTTCCTCCACCTTGATACTGATTGCCGCTACCATACCGTTACGAATATCGGTATATTCGAAATTCTTGGCATAAAACTCCTTAATCGTACGGGTAGCCGCTTCTCTGAAAGCAGTCAAGTGCGTTCCTCCCTGCGTCGTATGTTGCCCGTTCACAAACGAATAATATTCCTCGCCATACTGGTTGCTGTGCGTGATAACCACCTCTATATCCGCTCCCGACAAATGAATGATAGGATATAAAGGTTCGGTTGTCATGTATTCGTTCAACAAATCGACCAATCCATTACGGGAATGGAATTTACGTCCGTTCAACAAAATGGTCAGTCCCGTATTTAAGAACACATAGTTTTTAAGCAACGGCTCTATCAATTCCTCCCGGTAAGCATAATTTTTAAAAATCGTTCCATCGGGAGAAAACTGAACCAATGTACCGTTCGGCTCGTCAGTAGGTGTCAAACCGCTTTCCGAGACCACTTCTCCGCAAGCATAACTCACCGAGTTACTCATTCCGTCGCGATAAGACTGTATGAAAAAACTCGACGACAAAGCATTGACCGCCTTGATACCGACACCGTTCAGACCGACTGACTTTTTAAATGCCTTCGAATCGTACTTACCGCCCGTATTCATCTTGGAAGAGACATCTTTCACTTTGTCGAGAGGTATACCCCGACCATAATCCCTCACCGAAACGACCTCGCTCGAAATCTCCACGACAATCTGTTTGCCAAAGCCCATCATGTGCTCGTCGAGAGCATTGTCGAGAACCTCCTTCAACAATACATAAATGCCGTCATCGGCATGAGAACCGTCCCCCAACTTCCCGATATACATACCGGGGCGGCGACGGATATGCTCCTTCCAATCGAGCGTCTTAATGGCATCGGAGCCGTACTCGAACTCAGAATTTATATTCGTATTCTCTTCCATAAATATCTATCTCTCACCGCTGATTTTTCGTATAATGCAAAAATAAAGCAAGCCGGGAGTAGAAACAAGCGCACTTGGTTATACCGAGGCACAGCCCATTTTCGCATTATGCAAAGATAACGCTAAAAAAGAGTAAAAAAAAGAATAACTCCCTTTTTACAACCTTTTTAAAAAATAGATATGCCCCGGAAAAGCGTTTGCTTTTCCGGGGCATATCTATGCGATCTCTTCTATCGGACAAACTACTCTACCAAAGCGAAATCGAGCTGTTTCCGCTCCAAGTTCGCGCGAGCTACCTTGATACGGATAGGATCGCCCAAGCGGTATATCCGGTGCTTGCGACGCCCCATCAGACAATAATTCTTCTCATCGAACTCGTAATAGTCATCTTCAAGGTCACGTATCGGCACAAGTCCCTCGCATTTATTCTCGTTGATTTCTACATACAACCCCCATTCGGTAATACCCGAAATAACGCCGTCGTACTCCTCGCCCAAACGTTCGCCCATAAACTCTACCTGTTTATACTTGATAGAAGCCCGCTCTGCGTTGGCAGCAAGCTGCTCCATATCCGAAGCATGTTTACATTCGTCTTCGAGCGACTGAACATTCACGCTACGTCCGCCCGCCATATAACGCTCCAATAATCGATGCACCATTAAGTCGGGATAACGACGTATGGGAGAAGTAAAGTGGGTATAATAGTCGAAAGACAACCCGTAGTGACCGATATTTACAGTCGTATAGACCGCCTTCGCCATGGCTCGTATAGCTATCGTCTCCACCAAATTTTCTTCCGGCTTTCCTTGTACGTTGGCCAACAAACTATTAATACCCTTCGAAAGGTCTGCTTTGCTACCCTCGGTCTTGATTTTATAACCGAATCGGGTGATAAAAGCGGCGAACGAAGCCATCTTGTCGGGATCGGGCAAGTCGTGTACCCGATAGACAAACGCTTTGGGCTTTTTCCCGTCTCTGGGTTTACCGATAAATTCTGCTACCGTGCGATTCGCCAGAAGCATAAACTCTTCGATCAGCTTGTTCGCCTCCTTAGATACCTTGAAATAAACCCCTATCGGCTTGCCACTTTCATCTATGTCGAACTTAACCTCATGACGGTCGAAATTGATAGAACCATTGTCAAAACGACGCTTTCGCAGCTTCTGCGCCAAATCGTTCAAAGCCAATATTTCCTCTTTATAATCCCCTTCTCCGGTCTCTATCACCTCTTGCGCCTCCTCATAAGCAAACCGGCGATTAGACCGAATCACCGTACGAGCGATATGCGACTTCTGAACCTCGGCATTACCGTTCAGCTCGAAAACACAAGAGAACGTAAGTTTATCCTCGTCGGGACGCAACGAACAGATTTCGTTGCACAATCGTTCGGGCAACATCGGCACGACACGATCCACCAGATAAACCGAGGTTCCCCGGCTTTCGGCCTCCTTGTCGATGATACTGCCGGGTTTTACATAATAACTCACGTCGGCTATATGCACGCCAACCTCCCAATTTCCGTTCGATAATCGGCGAATAGAAAGGGCATCGTCGAAATCTTTGGCATCCTTCGGGTCTATGGTAAATGTCGTTACCTGCCTGAAATCTTCCCGTGCGGCAATCTCCTCGTCGGTTATCGCGTCAGGAATCTTATTAGCCGCTTTTTCCACTGCTTCGGGGTAACGATACGGCAATCCGAATTCCGCCAATATGGCATGTATTTCAGTATTGTTTTCTCCGGCAGGTCCCAATATATCCACGACCTCTCCATACGGATTGCGGGCCCGATCGGGCCATTCGGTGATACGCACGACAGCCTTATCTCCGGTTTTTCCACCTTTAAGTGCCGTTTTCGGAATAAATATATCATTTGCCAACACCTTGTTATCGGTCAGCAGGAATGCAAAATGTTTCTGCACCTCCAACGTTCCGACAAATATTTGGGGAGTCTTTTCAACAATCTCGACCACCTCGCCTTCGGCATCGTGCCCTCTACGCTTGGCATAGACCAATACCCTCACCCGGTCGCCGTCCATCGCATGCATGGCATTACGCTCGGCGATGAATATCGACTCATCGTCATCGGTAATCACATGATTTTTCCCATTGACACGCCGTTCGAACCGACCTATAACCTCCGTTCCCCGACTGTTTGCCTTGTATTTGCCCGGAGAAACTTCTATCAGAAAATTCTGCTCCGCCATGCCTTCGAGCAACTGGAATACCATCTGTTTTTGAGGTGTAGTAGTAGCTCCAACCCCATGTGCGACCTGTTTGTAATTAAACGCCCGCTTCCTGTCCTGGTTGAAGAATTCGACCACCGAGGCCAACATATCTTCTTTCTTGATTCTCTTTGAACCTTTCCTTTTTCCTTGTTTCATGATATAGGGGTTTTAACATTGTTCTTAATGATACGGAAAACGGAGTAAACGGTAAAAACATCGAACTTCTCCCGACGAATACCAAGCGTACCCTACCCGCATTTTAGTATAACAAAGATAACGGAAATAAAGACAGAAACAAATTTTATTCATAAAGCTGTTTCAAATTTTTTCAACGATGTATTTGAAGCGGTTTATAAAAATTTTAATAATATAACAGATTAAAACGAACCCGTGACGACTCGTTTACACCATTAAAATTTTTTATAACTTTGTGCCCGCTTCGGGAATTACCGTTACACAAGTCGATACAAAAATTCCAAAGATTACGAAAATGAAAAAAATCCAATCTGTTTTTATCATTCTCTTAACCGTTTTCCACCTGTCCGCCCAAATGAATCAAGGGAAATACGTCCCTTTCCATTTCAGTTTCATACCACCACTAAGCTCCAATGGAATAAATGCATCGCAATACACCAACGGAGCCTCTTTCAGTATATTGGCAGGTATGTCTGCTAACGAAAGGAATTTTACATTTGCCTCGATCAGTAATGTCATAGCCAATGAAGCCCGGGGATTACAGTTTGCCGGCATATCCAATTATATAGGCAAACAGGGACAAGGTGTCGCCTTCGCCGGAATGACCAATATTACCAAAGGAACTTACAAAGGTGTACAATTTGCCGGATTACTCAATACCTCGAAAGATATAACCGGCCTGCAATTCGCAGGGCTCCTTAATATCGCCGGGAAAGTCCGAGGAGTACAATTCGCCGGACTTCTTAATATCGCCGAAGAAAGCGATTGCCCCATTGGGCTCGTCAATATAGTCAAGCGCGGAGAGATGGGCATAGCCCTCACTTATGACATATTGGGTAACGGTATCGTCTCGTTCCGCTCAGGAGGGAAATACACATACGGTATTATCGGTTTCGGATATAACCACAAATTACCCAGCGACAACAAGACCGTTGCGGAAGCTGGATACGGTGTACACATACCTTGTTACTCTTGGTTTCAGATAAACAATGAATTTAAAGTAACTTCCACGGCAACCTCCGATAAACCCTTTTTAAACGCAAGTTATTCCTTGCTACCTTCGTTCAAAATAAAAAAGCACTATAACATATTCGGCGGAGCGAGTCTCAATTATTCGACAACCACCGAGATGGACAACCAAACGCTATTTCCGCAGAACAACTTGTGGAAAAAGCACACCGACAATCGGCTGCAACAACTGTTTATCGGCTATCTGGTAGGCATTCAATACATCTTTTAGCAACCGGTCGCTACTCTTTCATCGATGTTCTCATGGAACGGAGACGGATTATCTCCTGAAAAAAATTTTTATCGTTACTTCGGTAAATTTAAATTCTGAAAACAATAAATTCACTATTTTTGTATAAAACGAAAATAGATACGCCTCGGTACAATCAACCGGATTTGCTTTTACTTTCGGCCTGTACTATCTTTGCAAAACAAATAAAGTGAAATCCATGACTGCCCTACTCGACCTTAGGGAACATCTACCGATAACCAACCCCACGTGGATATTCTTTCTCGTGCTCTGTATCATTTTATTCGCCCCCGTATTGTTGAATAAACTGAAAATACCTCATCTCATCGGTATGATTCTGGCCGGTATTCTCATCGGTGAGCATGGATTCGATATCTTGGCCCGCGACAGCAGTTTCGAATTGTTCGGACAGGTGGGACTCTACTACATCATGTTCTTAGCCGGCTTGGAAATGAACATGGAAGATTTTCCGGCTATACGGGGCAAAGCCATCGTATTTGGGATACTCGCCTTTATCATTCCTATCGTCTTGGGCTTTTTCAGCAACATACTCATCTTGAAATATGGGATTGTCTCTTCCATCTTGCTGGCGAGTATGTACGCCTCGCACACACTCATTTCCTATCCCATCGTTACCCGATACGGAGTCTCCCGGCACAGATGCGTCAGCATAGCCGTAGGGGCCACTGCCATTACCGACAGTCTCACCCTATTGGTTCTCGCCATCGTCGGAAGCATGTACAGAACCGACAGTGTAGGCAGTTGGTCTTGGTTGGAATTAATTCTTAAAGTCTCTCTGATGGGACTTTTCATCATCTACTCCTTTCCCCGCATCGGACGTTGGTTTTTACGGAAATACGAAGACGGTATCGTGCAATTCATCTTCATTCTGGCAATGGTTTTCCTCGCTGCCGGTTTAATGGAACTGGTCGGAATGGAAGGCATACTTGGAGCATTCTTTGCGGGACTGGTATTGAACCGCCTCATTCCCCCGGTCTCTCCTTTAAGGAATTACCTCGAATTTGTCGGTAACGCCCTATTCATTCCCTATTTCCTCATCGGCGTAGGTATGCTAATCGATGTACGAGTATTTTTCGGCCATATAGAATCTATGAAAGTAGCCGCCGTAATGACCCTCATGGCCCTTAGTACCAAATGGATTGCAGCATGGACCACCCAGAAAATCTACGGCATGAAGAAAATCGAACGGCAACTGATGTTCGGACTAAGTAATGCTCAGGCAGCGGCAACTCTCGCAGCCGTTCTTGTAGGATACAACATCGTTTTACCGGACGGTAGCCGTCTGCTCAACGACGACGTCCTCAACGGTACGATCGTGCTTATTCTCATTACATGCATCATCAGTTCGATAACGACCGACATTGCTGCCCGAAAAATGGCTTTGAGCGAATTGCCGCCCGACGATACGCAATCGGGTACGGACAACGAAAAAATACTCATTTCATTCAGTAATCAGAAAAACGTTAAAAACCTCATCTACTTGGCCTTACTCGTCAGCAACCCTAAAAAGATACACGGGCTGGTCGGGTTACACGTAATGTATGATAATTGCAGTGAAGCAGACCGCGAACAAGGGAAAAAACTTTTACTGCAAGCACAAGAAGTCGCGGCAAAAGCAGACGTAACGCTACAAACTCAAAACCGGTTGGCGACTAACTTATCAAACGGAATACTTCATGCTTCGAAAGAAAACGATGCCTCCGAGATTATCGTCGGACTACACATACGAGCCACACAAGACGAATCGTTCTTCGGCCCCGTACTGCTCAATCTACTGAACAAAATGGATCGCCAAATCATGATTCTCCATGCCGTCACGCCGATAAACAGAGTGCACAACATTCATGTCGCTATCCCGGAAAATGCAGAATATGAAGCTGGATTTTACCGGTGGACAGAACGCATCGCCCGAATGGGAGAGAATACAGGCCGGCGGATTTTCTATCACGGCCACGCCAAAACCCTGTCTCTAATACAAGCCTATCTGCAACGCTATCATACCAGCGTATTATACGAAATGCAGGAAACCGACGGAGGCAACGAATTAAAGCGTCTATCAACAGAATTGCAACTCGACGACCTCATGGTAATCATCATGGCCCGACACGGCTCTGTTTCTTTCCGGCCTTCGCTCGAACATGTCCCGCATCAAATCAATGCCTATTACACAGATAAAAATTTCATATTACTCTTCCCCGACAGCTATGCTCCTGCTTCTCCCGAACTTACGTTCGTAGAGCTACACGGCACACGAGGAACTTATGAAAAGAAAAAAGGCTGGCTCGATTTCCTGTGGAAAAAAGAAGAACAAAATTAAGAAGCTGTTTTAAATTTATTCCGAGACAGATTGAGACCTATGTTGAAGCAGATTGGAGTCCGAGATATGCAGTCAATAGCGGGCTATTGACAAAAA
>NZ_JAIJHU010000017.1:0-50346 GCF_022723415.1 Barnesiella sp.
ATATTTATTTAAAATTATAATAAGGATAACAATATAATCTCCATTATTAACCTCTGATTCTTCAACATCGAATGAAAAATACTCCCGAACAAGATATTCCGATAAACACGCACCGATACCCTATCTCCCTGTTAAATTAAATAAAGCCGGGCATACATGATTAAATTTATTATATCTTTGCTCAACTTAAAACAAGCAAAACATCATGCCCAAGAATAAAATAATTCTATTCTGTTTTCTGTTTTCATGGATAGGACTACACCCTATCGCTGCTATTAGCTTGGAAAAACAATCGACCGTCGGACAAAAGATTCGTCAGGCCATACAAGGGAAAAATGCAACGGTCGGCGTAGCATTCTCGATCGACGGACAATTATTTACGTTTAACGACGAACATCGGTATCCGCTAATGAGTATTTTTAAACTCCATGTTGCCATAGCAGCTCTTCAAAAAATGGAAAACGAATGTATCGCTCTGGACTCTTTACGCTTCATCGAATCGTCTCAAATACACAAAGACACTTATAGCCCGCTAAGAGAATTATACCCCGAAAGAAACTTTTATCTTTCTTACGCCGACCTCATGCGCTATGCCGTTTCTCAAAGCGACAACAACGCTTGCGACATTCTCATAGACTATCTCGGCGGTATCGATATCGTGAAAGACCGAATCGACAAATTAGGTATCACAAACTACAATCTCACCGAAACCGAAGAAACCATGCACTCTCGCATATCCAATTGCTATAACAATTGGAGCACACCTTCGTCTACACTTCAACTATTGGAAAAACTCTACAACGAACCGATACTGAATGAAACACATACCGAATTTCTAAAAAATATTTTGATAGAAACTTCTACCGGAAAAGATAAAATAAAAGCCGGATTGCCCGATAATATTGTCTTAGGACACAAAACAGGCAGCTCCGACCGTTTGGACGACGGAACAAAAATCGGCGACAACGATACCGGCGTAATCTATCTCCCGAACGGAAAATTATGCTTTCTCACTATTTTCATCAAAGACTCTCGTGAGAGCGACCAAACCAATACACAAATTATCGCCGATATCGCAAGAATCATTTACAATTCCGCGGTTCAAAAATAAGAAACATGAAACGCTCTTTTACATACATCATTCTACTTTATCTTTTAACTATCGGTTGTTCCGGGAAATCCGCTTCTGTTATCGGCGGGGCTAACGGATCTACCGAAATTATCGTTGCAGACTGCGATACCGATACGATTTTAACAGGAGATGACTTAGAAAAATTCGACAGTCTTTTCAACGCATGGGTAAACAATTACAACACCAACCCGATAACCCGCCTCAGCAGCAACACGAATGATGCGAAAAAATTGGAACAATTTCCGCAATTGCTAAACATGGGAAAAAAAATCATTCCCTGTATCATCACCCGATTGCCCGACAAAAACCTATTTTGGACATTAACGCTATATGACGAACTGCAAGACATCGATAGCTTAAAGTCATTCGACTATACCCGAGGCGAACAATTCAGAGCACAAGAAACCCTCCGGAAATATGTAGAAGCTAAGTTACACAAGAAGAAACGGGTATTCAATTCAGATCAAGAAAAAATAAAAGCTATTCGAGAATTGGCTAAGGAGTATGGCTGGGAAGAAGATTCTACGCTCTCTCCCCGCGAAAAAGACTCCATACTCCTCAACTTAGATTACGAAATCACAGAGGAAACATTCAAATTTTACAAAAATGGAAATAACGAGGAGTAAAATACTAATCATAATGGGCATTATCATGCTCATAGGATTCATCACAATAGGGTTTTTCATTTTTCCGATAGGCATTACCCTATGCTCCATAATCGGATTATGTTATGGAATTATAGGCAAAGACAAATTATTCACCCGATGGTCATTCATCGGGTTATCGGTAGGAATCATTTTTTTAATCTACACCTATTACGTTATACAAGGAATGTAAAGAACTATTCCCCAATATAAAATGAAAGCACCGTATATCAATAATATACGGTGCTTTCATTTTATATCATCGTCGTTTTCACTCAAACATATGACGCAATTTACTGAATATTCGCTGTTTAGCTGTGAGTGTAGGCTGTATATTGGGTGCAGTTTTCAAATCCTCGAAATGCTTCTTTTCGCTGGCATTGAGGTTTTCTGGAATGTAAACCGATACATTTACAATCAAGTCACCTACTCCATAACGATTGACCGAAGGCAATCCTTTTCCCCTAAGCCGGAATATTTTTCCGGGTTGAGTACCGGGATCCACTTTTATACGAGCCTTACCATCGAGAGTAGGAACTTCGATAGAACCACCCAATACGGCAGTCGGCAAATCGAGCAGCAAATTATATATCAAATCGTTCTCGTCGCGCAGTAAATCGGGATGCGGTTCCTCTTCGATTAAAATCAACAAATCACCATTCACACCGCCATGACGAGCAGCATTCCCTTTGCCCGCCATAGAGAGTTGCATACCTTCGGATACCCCGGCCGGAATATTCAACGTGATTACCTCTTCCTCACGTACGATACCTTCCCCGGCACAATGCGGACACTTCTTCGTAATAATACGGCCCTCTCCACCGCAGTCGGGACACGTCGTCGTCGATTGCATAGCTCCGAGAAAAGTCTGTTGTACCCGTGTCACTACTCCCGACCCGTTACATTTCGAACATGTCGTATAAGCCGTACCGTTCTCTGCACCCGTACCGTTACAATGAGAACAGCTCACATACTTAGGAACCTTTATTTTTTTCTCGACACCGGTAGCGATCTCTTTCAATGTCAGTTTCACCTTTACTCGTAAATCCGAACCTTTATTGACATGACGACGTCCCCCTCGTGAGCCGCCCCCGAAGCCTTCGAATCCGCCGAATCCACCACCGAAAATATCGCCGAAATGCGAGAAAATATCCTCCATAGACATACCGCCGCCACTGAAACCGCCACCGGCAGCACCACCTAACCCTTGATGCCCGAACTGGTCGTAACGAGCCCGCTTATCCGCATCACTCAATACTTCATACGCTTCGGCAGCCTCTTTAAACTTTTCCTCAGCCTCTTTGTTTCCAGGGTTCTTATCCGGGTGATATTGGATAGCTTTTTTACGGTATGCCTTTTTTATCTCCTCGGCCGTCGCATTTTTAGCGACACCCAGCACTTCATAATAATCTCTTTTTTCCATTGCTACCTGTCCTATAATTTATTCCCCTACCACGACTTTGGCAAAGCGAATAACTTTGTCATTGAGCGTATATCCCTTTTGCACGGTATCTATCACTTTACCTTTTTGAGCCGGATCCGAAGCCGGGAACATCGTCACAGCCTCGTGATATTCTGTATCGAAATCCGCTCCCTCCGTAGGAATCTCCTTTACGCCGTTTTGTTCTAGATAGCTTTTGAATTTATTATATATCAAGCTCATTCCCTCTTTCACAGCCGCTAAATCATTACTTTCTTCCACAGCTGCCAATCCGCGTTCAAAATCGTCGATAACCGGCAGAATAGCTTTCATGCAATTCTCACCGCCATTCTTGATCAACTCCGATTTCTCACGCAACGTCCGTTTCCTGAAATTATCGAACTCGGCCATCAATAGCAAATAATCCTTCTGCATTTTCTCGATAGTCGCCTTCAAAGTTTCCAATTCGGCTGACAATCTGGCAGCCTCATCAGCCTCGCCTTCTTCACCGCCCTCCTCGGAACCTGTTTCTTCCGAAACTTCGGGTTCTTGGTTCAACGACTCTTTCTTCTCCTTTTCAGAAGCCTCATCTACAATATTTTGCGATTTTTCGCATTCTTTCTTTTCGGCCATATTTATAATTTTTCTTTTGTTACATTTTCATTTTCATCACGCTCATATCATCATTACCAATGAGCACCATTATAGTATCAAAAACACTGCCAAACAAGCCTAAACTGCACTTTTGTCAGAGTGCACTGCCACCTTCCCAATGTTTTCATTTCTATCCATTACCTGCAAAAAAGCAATTCCCTTTCTCCAAAAGAAAAAGAGCAGGGCAAACCTGCTCTTTTTATATCCTGTTCAAAAATAATAATTGTTCTTTAAACGTAAAAATCCGACACTAATCAAACTTCGGCACTATCTCGAATATCTCCACTGGCCCTTCTATTTGTACTTCGGAAACTCCCTCGGCCAACTCAACCTTAAAAAACGACGAATCGATAACCGACTCAACCGCCAACGAACCATCGGGCCTGAACTGTCTCAAATGCACGACAGGGGCTCCATTCCCCGCCTCCGGCAATTCATTCACCAACAAAGTATATCCCTCGGTCCGAGGAGCGACCCCGAAAGAAAAAGTTCCATTATTTCGATAACTTGTGCCTATTTGCTGATCAAACGCATAAAGAGCTTGCTGTACATCGTCGGACTTTAAGCTGAAACCCAAATGTTCCACTCTGGGAGGATTCACTTCGAATGAACGAACCGATGCGTAATTCGTGCGAGTAGATTCGAGTCTTTTCAATCGAACATATCTGGCCTTTACAGGCTCCCCATTCCAACGAACGATATACTGTTTATTCAACTCTTCCGTCAACGGAGTCCATGCTTTACCATCAATCGAATATTCCACTACGGCATGGTCGAAATAATCGACATCGTCTACAGAATTACGCCCCTGCAAAATAGAAACTTCGGTCACATCTTTGACACTTCCCAAATCAACCCCGATCCAATCGCCGGCTTTTTGAGCGATTCCCGATGTATAATAAGTCGTAGTATCGTGATCGAACATTAACTTGCTCAACGTGGTTTTCGCATTATGGAACGAACCTATACCCCTATAACAGATAGGAGTCTCGCCCGACAACCGAGTTAAGAAGCCGTATGCCATATCGTCCATAGCATTTTCATAAAATGGTTGCAGTTTCATGGTCCCGCTTTTATGAGCCTCATAATCTTCTCGATCCTTCTTACTCATCAAGTTCCGAATATACTTATTCCAAAAATCGGCATCATCTTTACCGTCACGATAAACACGGGCAAGTTCCAAAGCCCGTTTTCCTCTCGTGCCCAACTTCCCGAATTCTTGGAGCCACGGAGTCAACTCACTCATCAGACCTTTATTGGTGCAACCTTTCTCTATTTCGGCAGGAGCTTTCTCTACCTTATCGAATTCTGCCCAAAGAGCCTGAGCCTCCGTTTCATTCCAATCACCGATTCTGAAAGTCTTGGTTTCCCACGATTCATCGCGGCGATAACCGGTCTCCGTATCGCAAGAATGAATAGCGAATGTCCGGTAGGCCTCCCTTGCTTTCGGCATCAATTCGCCGAGTCCTCTCTCCCAATTATCGATAGGATTATAAGCCGCTATATTCCAAGTATAATCGGCAACCCCGTATAAAGCCAATTTCGAAGCCTCTCCATGTTCCATCGGATTACTTGCTATTCCGCAAAGATCATTGGAATCCAACGAAGTATTCAAGCCATAAACAGGTCCTTGCAAAATAATATTGCGCACATAGTCGGTAACCGGATAATTCCACCAAAAATATGCCGGTCGCTTAATTCTGGAATTAACCCAATCCAAAGTCTCCGGTGTTAAGTCGCTGCATACGACGTCTCCTGTCCAAAACACTTCTATCGACGGATCGAGAGTTTCTCCATAAATAGCAAGACTTCCTTGCGGTGTGGGGTTTGCCCAAAGTTTGGAATAATCGGTCGGGCAAACCGTTAAATATGCTACATCGCCTTTGGACTTCACAAAATCCTTAGTCAATCTATTCAAAAGCTCCGTCTGTTTCACCGGATTTGTCCCTTCGCCCGATATATCGTCGAAAAAGAGGGCGAAAGCCCGTACACCGAGGTCATACATCAAATTAAATTTATTAACGAGGTTTTGATAATCCTCCTCGTTCCATTTAATATCTTGTCCCGGGTGTATCGCCCAAACAAAATCGACCCGATTACGTTTACAAGCCTCTATCAATTCTTTGATATTCCCGGCCTCCTTTTCGGGATATGGAAGCCTCCAATTCGGGCAACTGTGGTACGGATCGTCTTTCGGGCCGTACAAATAACTATTCATCTTGAACTTACCATAGAAATCTATCAAAGACATTCTCACCTCATGAGACCACGGTGTTCCATAAAATCCTTCTACTACCCCCCGGTATTTCAAATCGGGGTAATCGTCGATTTCCACATATGGTAATTCGCCCGTTACAGTCGCAGAACTCTCGACTAACTGGCGAAGGGTCTGCAAACCGTAAAAAGCTCCCCGCTCGTCATAACCGACGATCGATATACCATTCTTTCCGATATTCATGCGATATGCACCCGAAACAGATTTTACCCCATACTTAGCCGAAACCTTCGAACCAAAATCGACGGAGAGTTTTACCCCCTTCTTGTTAAAAGTGACAAAATCCAAATCTTCGGAAAATTTTCCATGCTTATCTTTTAGACACACTCCACCGGAAATATCGAGCCTCCCGATTGGGTCGAGAACCAGTTTATGAGGAGTAGGGTTAATAATTATCCCTTTATGATCCAATTTTTTACCCGGCACAGCAAAAACGTCTTGCGCTTCCGATCTCTGCGATGCCAAATCGAACTCCGATTCCTGCGCCGAAAAGGTTCCACACATCAACAAACCGATGCATACCATCAACGACTTTCTACAATCTATCATTTTCATAAAACTAATTTAAGCATGGAAATTTTACTATCTATCAAATAAACCCCATTAACGGGGTTATCCCTAGCGTTTTTTCAAAAATTTCTTGCTCAACCACCGTCTCACCGGCTCGTCATAAAGTTTCAAACAAAGATAGGCTACCAATATATTCCATACATAAACACACAAGGCTACTTGCCACGTTTCCCCGAATGTAAAATACTGGTTCTCAATCAACCAAGAATAGAACAAATACATAAACGGGTAATGCGTGATATAAAGCGGGAAAGAAATATCTCCCAAAAATTTACATATCCGCGTAGATGTTTTATCGGTCGTGTTTCCCGACGCACCCAATATAATGAGAACAGGAAATACCACGACTATACAAAATGCCTCAAAAAGACCATTCATACATATAGGTTCGACCCCTTCTACATAAGGAACACAAAACAAAACCAACAATACGAAAGAGCATATCCAGAATGCCCCTCTCACTTTCACCGGTTTGAAATTACGCGACAACAACAGTCCCAAAGAAAACGGGAAAAGCATTCGCAACAGTCCACCCACAAAATTCACCGAATCGAGCGTCCAGCCTACCCCTATCATGCCATACCCCGATACATCGAAGATAGCGAAACAAGCCAGACAGATTCCCAGTAATACGACAAAAACAGTTAACGCCTTAGTAGACAAACGACGAATAAACAAAGCATACAAAATATTACCGATATACTCGAAAAATAATGACCAACTGGGACCGTTCAAAGGAAACATTTCACCATTACCCCGAACCTCATAACCTGCACCCGGATAGGCCGGAATGAAAAACATCGCGAAAAGCAAAGCCCACATCACCATCGACGTAGCCACATGAGTCCCGTCCCACTGTTCGCTACCCTGTATACAAAACGTAATCACACCTAAAACTGCACCCATGACAACCATCGGGTGAAGACGAATCAACCGCCGCTTAAAGAAATTTTTTACCGTTAGGCTCTTTCCCCAACGATCGTCATAGGCATAACCGATAACGAACCCCGATAAAATAAAAAAGAAATCCACGGCCAAATATCCATGATTGATGCTTTCTATAAGAGTACCACCGGCAAAAGCATACCCTTCGAAGACATGATACCACACGACCAAAAGCGCGGCTACACCACGTAATCCGTCAAGCAACTCATAATGAGGTTTGGTATCTGAAAACGCAGCAGAAGAAATTTGTTGCATAATGAATTGGTAATTTAGATTTTTGATTTTAGTGATGATTAATATTACGGCAAAATTACAGGACTTATATAATTTAAAATTTGTCCTATGTCAAAAAATCCTCTGAAAGATCATTTTCGGGCTCCCCTGAGACGACTGAGCGTCGAGAGTGTTATACCCAAATACGATGCAATATACCCAAGTTGAGCTCGCTGGTTCACCTGAGGGAATTGCTGCCTGAACTCCTCATACCGTTCTTTTGCCGATAAAGTCAAACGTTCCTTATGGGAGCGATGCAAACGCCGGTACTCGTCTTGATGAATAATCCGCCCCCAATTAGCCAGTTCGATATTCGTTTCGAACAGCCGACGCAATTTATCCAGAGATATTCTATAAACGACTACATCTTCAAGGGTCTCCACAAATTCTTCGCTCATCTTGTTATAATAGAGTTCGTCCATACTGAACACGATTCCGCCCTCACACGAAAAAGAAGTCGTTATCTCTTCTCCGTTCACCAACCAAAACGAGCGAGTCATTCCCTTCCCTATAAAATAAGCCGATTTACAATACATGCCCGCCCTTATCAACTGATACTTCTTGGGAAAACGGCACAAAGTCATGCTCTCTTTCAATGTCCGTATCGTATCATCGGAAATCGGATATAAAGAATTTATCTTATCTATAATACCGGTCATGTAACAATCTTCGATCATTCTCTTTTTCAAAAACGATTTTATACGCTATACTTCACAAATTCCAGTCCAAACAAAACACCCCGGATAACAATCGGCAAGATCGACTTCTTTATCGAATAGGGCAAATACCGAAGAACCCGAACCGGACATAGATGCATATACAGCTCCCTGTTCATATAAACGATCCTTTATCTCTCCTATTTCCGGAAATCGGGCAAACACACTTTCTTCAAAGTCATTGATCAATCTACCTCTCCACTCCTCGACCGGACGGGAAACGGTATCCCTCACCGACTCTTCCGGCAATACCGGAGTAACCAACGAATAAGCCACCGACGTAGGCACGGAGACAGAAGGCTTTACCAATACGATTCGATAGGACTTCAACGACAATTCGATCGGCTCGAACCCATCGCCTATTCCTTTGGCTAATAAAGGTTTATTATGCAAGAAAAATGGGCAATCGGCTCCCAGAGAAGCAGCTTCCTTGTCAAGCTCGTCATCGCTCAACGGCAAACGAAAATAATCTCTCACCATCGCTAACAAAAAAGCGGCATCGGAAGAACCACCTCCTAACCCAGCACCAAAGGGTATGGCTTTATGGAGATAAATAGATATCGGGGGTAACGAAAAACGATGGCTCAATCTTCGCCACGCTTTCATCACCAAATTATTCTGGGGATCACCGTCTATGACAATTCCCGACAAAGACAACTCCGTCTCCTGTTGCGACGTTGGAACAATCTCCAAAGCATCTTGTAACTGAACGGGATAAAATACCGTCTCTATATTGTGATAACCATCGGGACGACGGGCTACGATACGCAACCCCAAATTGATTTTTGCATTGGGAAATCTAATCATCTATATCCTTGTTTTTCGAGAATCTTTGCGAAAATAACCATTCTCAGTCACATAGGCAACTCCACTCTAAAAAAGAATAAAAATTTCATCGAAGAGAAAATTTATTATAATTTTACCGACATAATGGAAAAACAGAAACAAATGAAAAAAAGAACCCTCACCGCCGGTACTATCCTTTTATGCCTATCTGCAATCTCTTTCGGGCAAAATTCTATAAAAGATTTTCTACATCAAAATCCACAATTTTTCGGTAGTACGGCATCTGTTTATTATTGCAACGACACCACAGACACCCCGGCTCCAAAGGATTTCATACCGTTTCACATCGATCATATAGCTCGACACGGTTCACGCACCCACGATTCAAAAAGTATGGTTCCGAACCTGTACAAACTAATGAATAAAGCCGATTCTTTGAACCTTTTAACCCGGGAAGGCAAACTGCTGCGTAATCAAATCGACACCATCTACCATTTAATGAATCATCGCTGGGGAGACCTCACTCCGCTCGGAGCCCGACAACACCGGGATATGGCTCGTCGCATGTATCACCGCTTTCGTCCGGCGTTTACACCTCAGGACGGCAAAGTGACCCTTGTGGCACAATCGACCACGGTTCCACGCTCCATGGCTAGTATGGCGGCATTCGTCGCAGAAATGAGAGGCTATACCCCCACTGCGGAGTTTTCTATGGATCCCAGCAACGGATATGACAATACCCTGCGATTCTTCAAAGGAAAAGAATACCAACAATATCTCTCGAAAGGCTCATGGAAAAAGATACTCCGAGCCTATCAGGAAAAGCACACACCCACAAGGCTTATCGACCGTATATTCAAGAAAGAGTGGGAACAAATCATACCCGATCCTATTACATTCATGACCCACCTATACGCGTTAACCATCATATTGCCGAATACCGACTACGACATATCCCTATATCCGTGGTTCACAGAAGAAGAAAAATTCGATTTATGGAGTGCGAACAATCTATCGCAATACCTGCGTAAAGCCAACTCCATTCCCGGAAAAGGACTCCCTGTCGCCATTGCGAAACCTCTGTTAAAAGACATGTTGGTTACATCGCAAGCGGCGATCGACGGAAACGGTGTCGAAGCCAATTTACGTTTTGCACACGGTGAAAATACAATTCCTTTACTCGCCCTGTTAGGTATTGAGAATGCAGCCGTTGTAGAAGCCGATCCCGAAAAAGTAGCCGAGGTTTGGCAGGACTTCAAATACAATCCTATGGCGACGAATATCCAATGGATACTTTATAAAAATACCGATGGGAAAATACTCGTGAAAGTATTGTTCAATGAACAAGAAATAAAATTACCCATCGATTCGGAATATGCACCTTATTACGATTGGGAGCTATTCCAAAAATATTGTGAAAAGCAAATGGCAAAATACCCCGATACGACACCGGCCCTGTAATTAATCGGAAATATCTGCCTGTTGAAAAGTTCATTATAAGATTCGCTCACCAAATTTCCCGATAGCAGAAAGATTGACTACTTTTGTAACGGGAAAGAATTGCTGCATGGAAACTCGAAGAAATTACACTCGCCAGAAAAAAGCCTACGCTCCGAAAGTTTCGGAACAAGGCAAGCTACAACCTCAGGACAAAGAGCTCGAAGAAGCCGTGTTGGGAGCTCTCATGCTCGAAAAAGATGCCTATACCACCGTTTGCGACATCTTAAAGCCAGAGTGTTTCTATGAGCCGACCAACCAGCTCATTTATAGTGCAATATCCCGGTTGGGAGCACAACAACGCCCCATCGACATGCTCACCGTCACCGAGCAACTGCGACTCGACGGAAAGCTCGATGAAGTCGGCGGAGCCCTCCGTATTTCCGAACTCACAGGACGTGTGGCATCGGCGGCGCACATCGAATACCATGCCCGCATCGTAGCCCAAAAATATTTGGCTCGGGAATTGATCGAATTTTCCAGCGAAATACTCAACAAGGCCTTTGACGAGACCAACGACGTAGATGACCTTATGCAGGAAGCCGAGGGGAAACTCTTTGAAATTTCCCAACGTAACCTGAAAAAAGACGTTACTCAAATAGACCCGGTACTGAGCGAAGCTATCAGACAAATTCAAATAGCAGCCAATCGAAGTGACGGATTGAGCGGACTGCAAACCGGGTTTCACGACATCGACAAAATTACTTCCGGTTGGCAAAATTCCGACCTCATCATTATCGCCGCCCGTCCCGCTATGGGAAAAACGGCATTCGTCCTTTCTATGGCAAAGAACATGGCTGTCAGCTACAACACGCCGGTGGCTATCTTCTCGCTCGAAATGTCCAATGTCCAACTTGTCAATCGTCTCATCATCAACACTTGCGAAATCCCCGGCGATAAAATCAAAAGCGGACAGTTGGCCCCGTTCGAATGGGAACGGCTCATGTCTCGTATCGAAATACTGAGGAACGCTCCTATATATATAGACGATACCCCCAGCCTTTCCGTTTTTGAACTTAGGACAAAAGCACGCCGATTGGTTCGCGAGCACGGAATCAAAATCATCATCATAGACTACTTGCAACTGATGAACGCTAGCGGTATGTCCTTCGGGAGCCGAGAACAAGAGGTCAGTACCATATCCCGTTCGCTCAAACAATTGGCAAAAGAGCTTCAAATACCTATCATCGCCCTATCCCAGTTAAATCGTAGCGTAGAATCCCGGGGTAACGACAAAGACGGTAAAGAAGGGAAACGCCCACAACTTTCCGACTTGCGTGAATCGGGAGCTATCGAGCAAGATGCCGATATGGTTTGCTTTATACACCGTCCCGAATATTATACTCGGTCTAAGGAAGATGCCAATGGAAACAGTATCGAAGGCTTGGCAGAATTTATCATAGCCAAACACCGTAGCGGTGCGACCGATACCGTGAATATGAAATTCGTCTCTTATCTGGCTCGATTCCAAAATTACGACGAAGACACCCGACTGACCGATTTCAGTGCACCGGTAACCTCGAAGTTCAATACTCCCGACACGAGCACGACATCGGCAGCGCCACTGTCTGGAAACCCCGATTTCCTAAATTCCCCCGGTTCGTCCAATAACGATATACCCTTCTGAAAAGAACTTTTATCTCCCGACCGATGTTATTCTTTCGAATAACTAATATAGTATGGAGAAAAAACGACAAAAAATCTGGACTGCGATAGGTGTAGGCATAGCTATCGCACTACTGTTATATTGGCTCACATTGGCCATTTGGATAGACGATGATACCGATCCCCCTATGCCTCCTCCCGTAGAAGAAATCTCGAATTATTAAAATATACTAAAATCGCTACGGATAAAAACTTTTTGCAATACAAGTGTGTTTTATTATCGAAACCGGGAAAGAGACGGCTCTCCTTAGGGAAAAAGAAGCGAAGCGTCGCTTCCGTCGAGCCAAAATCTCCGGTCTGGAAGAGTTAATTTATACGATAATATTCTTGTTTTTTGTGTGTTTCATTGGTATTATATTATCCTTTGTTTATTCCTGTAATAAACATTATCCTCTTTCTTGTTTTTGATATATTTCAAGTAGTAAAGCCCCGTCGTGAGACGAGGCTTTACTATTTATATCCCCTCATCAACGTATTCCGAGTCTGTTCAATGCTTGCTGGTATCGAATTGCATTTCGTTGATGCTCTGCCAAAGTCACGGCAAAATTATGATAGCCCGAAAAATCCTCTTTGGCGCACATATAAAAATACCCGTTCGGTGTATGTGTCAGCACGGCATTGATAGCCTGTTTCGAAGGAATCCGTATAGGGCCGGGAGGCAATCCCGTAACCCGATAAGTATTATATGGCGATTCTATGGTCAAATGAACATTTAATATGCGTTTCAACGAAAAATCCCCGTGGGCGAATTTTACCGTAGGGTCTGCCTGCAAAGGCATGCCTTTACGCAATCGGTTCATATAAAGACCCGCAACCTTTCCCATTTCATCACGTTTGTTAGTCTCTTCCTCTACGATCGAAGCCAAAGTCGCTACCTCCACAGGAGTCAATCCCCACCGCTTTGCCTGTTGCTCCCGCTTTCCTTCCCAATAAATACGATACTCCCGCTTCATCTTCTGTAAAAAAGATTCGGGAGTTACAGTCCAGTAAAACTCATAAGTATCCGGTAAAAACAAAGCCGGGAGAGTCGCTTTCGTAAAACCTAAATCCGCACAAACACTATCGTTGTACAGCAAAGCCAACAACTCCTCTTTCGAAAAAAACAACTGCTCCGATACCCTTTCGGCCAATTGTTCGAGAGTGCGTACGTTATTAAATGTAACTCGTACGGGAGATTGGCTTCCCCTCGACAATTTCAAAGCCATTTGCCGAGCTGTCATACCGGCATGAAGCCGATAAGCCCCTACACGAACATCAGGATCGAATTTATAAAACGACAGCAGACGTTTTACTCTCGGGATCGATTTCTCATCTGGAATCACCGAATGCAAAGCACTATCGAGCTGAACATCATTCCACTTCGGATAAACATAGCACACTGTTTGTTCGGTTATAACAGGATCATACAAATAACTCTTCATTACCGGAATAAACAAACATGCGAGAATCAAAATAAGCCCTCCTGTTATCCAAGCAAATATCTTTATACCTTTATTCACATTCGACATAATAATCCGATTATACACAGCGCAAAAGCACCTTGACGGGACAAAAGTAACGATTATTCCCGAAATAAAATAATGCGAAAAAGTTTGCTGTTTCAAATATTCCGCTTATCTTTGCGCTGCATTTGAAAAAATGACGTCAACGACAAATCGTCCTTTGGAAGGATGGGTGAGTGGCTGAAACCACCAGTTTGCTAAACTGACGTACTCGAATGGGTACCGGGGGTTCGAATCCCCCTCCTTCCGCAAATGCAAAGTCCATAGTGTATTACAACGCTATGGACTTTTTTATTTGAATCGACTCCCCCATTGTCGAAATTTCATAAACGGTCTTTGGAATATTGACACATTGGTTGTAATTTTGGAGCAATAAAATAAAGGTATGAAAAATTCCAAAAATATTCCTTCTGTCAAAATTTACACAGAAAAAACACCTTGTCGAAGAAACAAAATACACCAATAAAAAAGTGAACATTTTTAATAATATTCCAAGCATTTCAAATCTATTTCAAAATTACATTCAATTTTTGTAGCATGAATTTCAAAATCAAATCAAACAACGTTATGAATTATCAACGATTATTTCTGTCGGGAATACTCTTCTCGCTATTCATGCTATCTGCATCCGCAAAAACGGTTACCGTCGACAACGATTCGACCACGATCCGCACTTCCGATACCGATTATGCCGATGAATTAGAAAAAATACGCATGCACATGCCCGATATAGAAGTGGGGAACGGTATATCTTTCCAACCTAAAAACAAAAGATATAAACTCACGATGCGCATTCGCATGCAAAATTTGGTCGATGTCGACTTCAACGAGAAATTCGAGGCTCAGGATATCGACGCCCGCGTCAAACGGCTCAGGTTACGTTTCGATGGATATATCTATACACCCAAACTCACCTATTTGGTCCAGTTAGGCTTCTCGCCTTACGATATGAAAACGCTGCCCAACGGAAACAACAACATCGTACGCGACGCAATGATTTACTACGTTCCCAACTCGACATGGAATATCGGTTTCGGACAAACCAAAATCCGGGCGAATCGCGCCCGGATAAACTCTTCGAGTGCCCTTCAATTCGTAGACCGTTCCATTGTAAATTCCGAATTCAATCTCGACCGTGATTTCGGTATCTTCGGAGAATACAATCAACATCTATTCGGCTCTTTGGATTTAGCGGCCAAAGCCTCTATTACTACCGGAGAAGGAAGAAACTGGGGAAACAATAAAGGGAGTGGACTCGCATATACGGGACGTATAGAACTATTCCCACTGGGACGATTCACCGGGAAAGGAGATGCTATGGAAGGCGATTATGAGCGAGAACAAACGCCCAAAATCCTTTTAGCGGGAGCATACAGCTATAACGACCGGGCTCTTCGGGCACAAGGTTCCAATGGGGAAAAATTAAAGTATGACCAGACCCGTAACCTTTCTTCCTATTTTGTCGACTTCATTTTCAAATATCAAGGATTTGCTTTTTATACCGATTTCATGGGGCGTATATCATCTTCCTCACCGCTCATTAAATCGGGCGAAAATGTAGAACAATATGTCCTCACTGGAATGGGGCTCAACGTGCAGGCAAGTTATCTCTTTCGTTCCAATTGGGAAATCGCATTGAGAAACTCTACCATCATGCCGGATAAAGAAGTACAGCCTTATGCCAATTATCGCAGTCACAACCAATCGACGTTCGGTGTCACGAAATATCTGATAGATCACAGATTAAAAGTACAAGCCGACCTGTCTTACAATTACAAAAATGAATTTGTCGATTCCGATTATAATCGCTGGCAATTAAGATTTCAGATAGAACTCGGCTTTTGACAAATCGACATAAGCAACCTAACACCTAAACAGTATATAAAATGTCCTCTCAGTACGATTTCGACACAATTATCGACCGGCATCACACCGGAGCTATGAAAACCGATGTTCTCTGTGAGCGCTATGGTCGGGAAGATCTCATTCCTTTATGGATTGCCGACATGGATTTTGCGGTCGCTCCCTGTATAACCGATGCTCTCGTACGCCGGCTACAACACCCGGTTTACGGATATGCCGAGGCTCCTGCGAGCTATTGGCAATCCATTATCGATTGGCTCGACTACCTGCATGGCTGGAAAGTAAAAAGAGAATGGATCACCTATATTCCCGGGATTGTCAAGGGCATAGGTTTGGCAGTCAATGTATTTAGTAACCCCGGAGACAAAATCATCATACAGACTCCGGTCTATACACCGTTCATGGCCGTCCCCGAAAGTAACGGTCGGCAGGTTGTACATAATCCGCTCAAATGGAACGGCTCTCACTACGAAATGGACTTCGATCACCTTGAATCGATCATCGACTCCCAGTGCAAGCTGTTCATTCTCTGTAATCCTCATAATCCCGGAGGAGTGGTTTGGCCGTTGGAAACATTACAGCGAATCGCCGAAATCTGTGCACGGCACAACATACTCATCATTGCCGATGAAATTCATGCCGATATGCCTCTCTTCGGAGCCAAACATCACCCTTTTGCCTCGGTATCCGAAACAGCGGCTCAAAACAGTATATCGTTTGGAGCTCCTTCCAAGACGTTCAACATCGCAGGCTTGGTCAGCTCCTATGCCATTGTTCCCAACGAAACGATTCGTAAGCGCTTCTTCGACTGGCTCACGGCAAACGAGCTGAACGAACCCACATTCATGGCGACCATAGCCACCGAAGCCGCTTATAACCATTGTAGAGAATGGCGCGAACAAATGTTAGCCTACATCGAACAAAATATACTCTTTGTCGAAGAGTTTCTCGATCGTCATATTCCCAACATCAAAGCCATCAGGCCGCAAGCCTCCTTTATCGTATGGCTCGACTGTACACGGCTTCACCTCGAACACGACGCACTCATCGACCTTTTTGTCGATAAAGCGAGACTCGCACTCAACGACGGTGAAATGTTCGGCCCCGAAGGCAAAGGACACATGCGGCTAAACGTAGGTACGCCCCGCGCAGTTTTGCAAAAAGCGCTCGAACAACTACGTTCCGCCGTGGACGGGCTTAAACGATAGTTTACGAAACATGTCGAAAACAAAAAACTTTCTTTTCGAGACAAATGCCATAAACACCTTTGACTCCGAAGAATATCTTTTTCGGAAAATATTTTATACTTTTGCACCCGATTGGTACAAAAGCCTTTTTACTTTTGTATCTTGAAATAATATAGAACATTCTGAAAGAACGACTTTATGAACGAACTTGCCACGAAGTACAATCCCGCCGACGTAGAAGAAAAATGGTATGCCTATTGGTTGAAAAACGGGCTTTTCAAATCGAAGCCCGACGGTCGAGAACCCTATACCGTTGTCATTCCGCCACCCAATGTCACCGGGATTCTGCACATGGGGCACATGCTGAACAATACGATACAAGACATTCTGGTACGCCGGGCTCGCATGGAAGGGAAAAATGCTTGTTGGGTTCCCGGCACAGACCATGCATCTATCGCCACCGAAGCCAAAGTGGTGAATAAACTTGCAGCACAAGGTATTAAAAAAAGCGATCTTTCCAGAGAAGAATTTCTCAAATACGCTTGGGAATGGAAAGAAGAACACGGCGGAATCATCTTGAAACAACTCCAAAAATTGGGAGCTTCCTGCGATTGGGACCGCACTGCTTTCACTATGGACGAAATCCGTTCCGAAAGTGTTTTGAAAGTATTTGTCGACTTATACAACAAAGGACTCATTTACAGAGGAGTCCGCATGGTAAATTGGGATCCCAAAGCCCTCACCGCCCTCTCCGACGAAGAAGTCATTTATAAAGACGAACACAGCAAACTCTATTATCTGCGCTATTTTATCGAAGGCGAGGATAAATACATTATCGTTGCCACCACACGACCTGAAACAATCTTAGGCGACACGGCAGTTTGTGTAAACCCCAACGACCCGCGTTATTCATTCCTTAAAGGGAAAAAAGTCATCATACCGCTGGTAAATCGGGTGGTTCCTATTATCATGGACGACTATGTCGATATTGAGTTCGGAACCGGCTGCTTAAAAGTCACCCCGGCACACGATGTAAATGACTATATGCTGGGAGAAAAATACAATCTGCCGAGTATCGACATATTCAACGACAACGGAACCATCAGCGAAGCCGGAGGACTTTACGTAGGAATGGATCGTTTCGACGTTCGCAAACAAATCGCCAAAGACTTACAAGAGGCTGGATTACTCGAAAAAGTCGAAGATTACGACAATAAAGTGGGTTATTCCGAACGTACCAATGTCGTTATCGAACCCAAACTATCGATGCAATGGTTTGTCAAAATGGATAAACTTGCAGCCCCGGCTCTCGATGCCGTCATGAAAGACGAAATCAAATTCCACCCCGATAAATTCAAAAACATTTATCGGCACTGGATGGAAAACATTAAAGATTGGTGTATCTCCCGCCAGCTTTGGTGGGGACATCGAATCCCGGCGTACTACCTCCCGCAAGGCGGATTCGTAGTAGCTGCCACACCCGAAGAAGCGTTGAAATTAGCCCGAGAGAAAAGTGGTAAGGCCGACCTTCAAATGAGCGATCTGCGACAAGATGAAGATTGCCTCGACACATGGTTCTCTTCATGGTTATGGCCCATCTCGCTTTTCGATGGTATCAACAATCCTGGCAACGAAGAGATAAACTACTATTACCCGACCACCGATTTGGTTACAGCCCCCGATATCATTTTCTTCTGGGTGGCTCGAATGATTATGGCCGGATACGAGTATGAACACCAACTTCCTTTCCGCAATGTCTATTTCACCGGAATCGTACGGGACAAAATAGGACGAAAAATGTCCAAGTCGCTCGGTAATTCGCCCGACGCTCTCGAACTGATAAAAACCTACGGAGCCGACGGTGTCCGCATGGGACTCATGTTGGCCGCCCCTGCCGGAAACGACATACTATACGACGATGCGTTGTGCGAGCAAGGACGCAACTTTAACAACAAAATATGGAATGCCTTCCGCTTGGTAAAAGGTTGGAACGTAGATGAAACCCTTCCCCAACCTCAAACGGCAGCCATTGCCGTAGAATGGTTCGACGCACAACTCAACCGTACGCTCGAAGAAGTCAAAGACCTGTTTGGGAAATATCGTCTGTCCGAAGCCCTCATGGCTGTATACAAACTCTTCTGGGACGAATTTTCATCTTGGTATCTCGAAATGGTTAAACCGGCCTATCAACAACCTATCGACCGCAAAACCTACGATGCTACGCTCCGGTACTTCGATGCACTGCTCCGTATGTTGCATCCTTTCATGCCCTTCATCACCGAAGAATTGTGGCAACACCTGTATGACCGCAAAGAAGGCGAAAGCATCATGACAGCACGCATGCCCGAGCCCCAACCGGTCGACATGGAAATCATAAACCGATTCGAAACGACCAAACTGGTCGTAGCGGGAATACGTACGATCCGCTTGCAAAAAGGCATAGCCAATAAAGAACAGCTCACGCTGCAAATTATCGGCGCACACGATCACTCGAACGATTGCATATTGACCAAAATGACCAATCTGGCAACGATCGAAACAATCGAAGAAAAAGATCCTGCCGCCGCTTCGTTCCGGGTACATGCAACGGAATATGCGATTCCTATGAGCAACGCCATCGATGTAGAAGCCGAATTGAAAAAACTCGAAGCCGAATTAAAATATGCTCAGGGATTCCTCAAAACAGTAATGGGAAAACTCGGCAACGAACGCTTCGTTCAAAATGCACCCGAAGCCGTGGTAGCTATGGAGCGCAAAAAGAAAGCCGATGCCGAAGAAAAAATCAAATCGCTCGAAGAAAGCATAGCAGCCTTGAAAAAGTAGTAAATGACCATACAAAAAAATGAAATCCCGCTCTATCGAAATTAGATAGAGCGGGATTTTCATACCCGAACAAAAAAAACAGCCCCACTCTTTACGACTCAATAGGAAATCAATAAGAATTGTCTTTTAGCTCCTCTCCTGTGGCATGGACATATAGGGAAGGTGGCACGGAATAACGGAGGGGCTAACTCAATGGAAATGTCGAAAAATACCGGCAGTAACGGAAATAGAGTCAGGCATCAGCCTCTCACCTTACTCATCTCATCTGCAACAGATAAGAGAAGCAAATGAAGCATCGGAGAACTCAAAACCCCCAGTAAAGCAAAAACGCTGGAAAACTTCATACTCCTCCCCTGTCGTGTCCCGTAGCCTTACGGGGTGTTTTGCACAGCAAAATATAGGGGAGGTGGCACGTAGTGACGTAGGGGTTAGCTCAACGAAAATGTCGGAAAATATAAGGGAAATACCCGCAAGGAGAAGAGCTCAAATTCTACAATCACCCTATACACTCCCTCTACATCGCTGACCTATCCCAATTTGCCATCTCGTAAAAAAAGAAGTTCGGCAATACCTTCTCACCTTACAATTCTACCGAAAAGAATAAAAAAAACCGTCCGATAAAAATCGGACGGTCGAAATATCGATTCGTTTCAAATATTAAAAACAATAATACAAGCTGAGACTTATCTCATTGCCGCTCAAAGACAAGCCCGACACGCTGCTTCCGTTATATTTAGTACGATATCCCAGAAAGCCGTAATGAGCTACCAAAGAGAAATTATCGGTCAAATTAAAAGATATACCCGGCTTAAAGCCAATTTCAAAACCGGTATCCGAATCCGCCCCTTTATACTTTTGAGTAGAAATACCGAAACCACCATCTACCAACAAACCTACGAAATCTTTCTTCCAAAAATTCCAACGGGCATACGGAGCGATATAAAACGAATTGAAATTGTCCATATGAGTATAACCTATCATACCGGCAACCGTCCAAGTATCGTTAAATGCATAACCGAATTCAGGAGCGATTGTAATCATGGTATTTTCCGATGCATCATCGTAAAGTAACCCCAATTGACCACCCACAAAATACTGAGCATTGGCTGCTAACACACCAAACACAAGAGCTAAGGTTAAAACTAATTTCTTCATTTTATTTATTTTTTAGTTTATAATATGGAACAAAGGTAATCATTCGACAAAAAGATCGGTCTTCTATTTTCCCGTTTTTTTTCTTTTTGTGTTAAAATATAATAAAATAAGGAGGGAGTTTAAAACTCCCTCCTTATTTTATTATACTATGATTTTCTTATTTCACTAGTTCAAACCCCATCAATACACCCTCATACTCATCGAGCAATCCACCGACACTTTTCAATGTAGAACTCTGAGACTTCGATGCAATAGTAGTCAATACCTTCACGAATCGATCCACATCGAAAAGCATTTCCAACGTATTGCCATTCTTGTTTATAACGGCATCCATAACCATTATAGGAATGTAACCACCCACGGCAGTAAATGTAACCACGAATCTTCCGCTCTCTTCGTCTTTAACAATATGACCGTTCAATTTCGCATTACCATATTTCATTACAAAAGTAGTATCGGCAAAAGCGAATGAAACCCGCGAAGGCGTGATACCGGCCTTTGTATAGTAGGTCGCCAACTTTGTTTTCAAAGATGCAGCCACGACCTCACCTCCCGCCGATTTCAAGAAATCGCTGCTTTCGAACTTACAAGCAGGAGCCGAATATTTCCACGTCCCGGCTAAATCGGCAACCGTCAACGAAGCATCTGTACCGGCAATAGCACTCACAACCTTATTCACTGTCGATGAATTCAGTATGTCTCCAAGCCCACCCAACGAAAGCTGAGCTTTCACAGAGGTAAAAAACAAACACCAACAGCATACGATAGATAATCTGCACACCCATTTTTTCATAATAAAATCTCTTTACAACATTATTTATTTACAAAAACAATACATCTCGAAACAATCTAATCTCACTTACCGATATCGAGTTCTGTTCCATTGCAAAGATACGCTCCAAACAATTAAAGTGTTCCTCAAAAACAGATTTTCGACAAAAAAAATTAAAAATAAGACAAATCACGATAAAAGCACGACCACATTGAACCAAAACACTCCTATATCGTTATTATAGACAGAAAGGGAGCTCCGGAGGATTCCCGAAACCGTAACGGTAAAAGGAGGAGCAGCCATTACGAAGAAGGATATTCCTCTCAGCCCCTTTCTATTATAAAAAGACAGGTATCCGCCCCGGGATAGGGCGCATACCTGTCTTACTTTTTTATCGGATCAGTCCTTAAACCGTCGGACGACCTATACTATAATAAGCAAATCCCAACTCTTTCATCTCAGACGGATCATAAATATTACGACCGTCGAATATCACAGGTGATTTCATAGACCGGATAACCGTTTTCCAATCCGGCAAACGAAACTCTTTCCATTCCGTTACAATCAACAAAGCATCCACATCGGCAACCGCTTCATAAATATTCTCGGCATATTCCACCTTATTCCCTATCCGCCGCCTGCATTCCGGCATAGCCACCGGGTCATATACCTTTACATGAGCTCCTGCATCACATAACTTATCGATCAATATCAAAGCCGGAGCTTCGCGCATATCGTCGGTCTCCGGTTTAAAGGAAAGCCCCCACACGGCAAATTTTCGTCCCGATATTTTCCCGTCGAAATAGCGGAGCAATCGGTGATAAAGCAATTCCTTTTGCGACTCGTTCACCCGTTCGACAGCTTTCAAAATCTGCATATCGCAATCATTCTCTTCCGCCGTCTTTATCAAAGCCTTCACATCTTTCGGGAAACAAGAGCCCCCATATCCACAACCGGCATACAAGAAGCGGCTGCCGATACGATCGTCGGCTCCGATACCTTTGCGCACAGCTCCTACATCGGCTCCCACCTCGTCGCACAATAACGCAATTTCGTTCATAAAGCTGATACGAGTCGCCAGCATAGCGTTAGCCGCATATTTAATCATCTCCGCCGAAGGAATATCGGTAATAATAATCCTGTACTTGTTGATCATGAAGGGCTTGTAGAGTTTTTGCATCAAAGCCTCCGCCCGCTTGCTTTCGACCCCAACGACCACACGGTCGGGACGCATAAAATCGGCTATCGCATTCCCCTCTTTCAAAAATTCGGGATTGGAAGCCACATCGAAGTCAATCTTTTCACCCCTCTTATCCAACTCGCTCTGTATAGCCGCTTTCACTTTTCGGGCAGTCCCCACCGGAACCGTACTCTTGGTAACGACAACAAGATAATCGGTCATATACCGACCCACACTATGAGCCACATCGAGCACATATCTCAAATCGGCCGATCCGTCTTCGTCAGGAGGAGTACCCACCGCACTGAACAAGATTTCCACCCCGTCGAGACAAGCCGATAGATCGGTGGCGAACCGCAAACGTCCGGCTTTCATATTCCTGATAACCATCTCGTCGAGCCCCGGCTCGTAAATAGGTATATCGCCACGCTCTATACGAGCTATTTTCTCGGCATCTATATCCACACAGACGACGTCCACTCCTATCTCGGCGAAACAAGTTCCCGTAACCAAGCCCACATAGCCTGTACCTACTACCGCTATTTTCATATATTCCAATTTTTTATCGCCCCTCTCCCACCGTTCGTCTTTAACGAGATAGTGGGGAGTACTCGCAGAGCGAGAGGTTTAAAAATAAACTTGACTATCTTCACATTTTGCAAAGATAGTACAAGCCGAGAACAAAATGAACAAGTACAAACGATCTTTTTTTAACCCCTCTCCTCCGGAACTTTGTTCCTTCGGTCTCTCCCCCTATACTGCTAACGCAGCACCCCGCAACATTGCGGGGTATTTATAATACAATTATATAGGTAGAATGCACGAAAAGGTTAGAATATAAAAACAGAGTTACCCACATTCCTCCCCTGCCGTGCTCCGCAGCATTACGGGGGGTCGCAAAGCAATAGGGGGGGAATACATCTCAACCTCCTCCCTGCCGTGTCCCGTAGTATTACGGGGTGTTTTTGCACAGCAAAATATAGGGGAGGTGGCCGAAGGACGGAGGGGTTAAAAAAGCTATCTTTACGTATAAAAATACAGAATAAATTTAAATACTATGAAATAAAAAATAATCGATTTTTTACAAAATCCGACCCTAAAAAAATATTAGCAAATTCCCCGGATTTTGTAGCCCAAAACTCCTATATCTCCTTAATTTATATTATTATACTTAACAAAACTTTCTATTGACTGTTTCATCTAAGAAAAAAATTTATACCTTTGAACCGATTTTCATTTGTGCAAATAAGAGTATTTACACAATGAAGCCGCTCATAAAGAGTTTATTAATATCTCTTTATAGGTGAAATAAAAATAAAATAAGCATGAAATTAAAAAAAATTTTCCTGTATAGCGCAACCATGCTATTGTTAGTATCATGCGCAAATGAGGATAAGCAAGGGTCTTCCGGATACGGTGCAATCAACGTACAAGTTTCAGCCGACTATAAAGTAGTTCCTGTAACTCGCTCCACAGCAGAATCAGCCTCGACAATCGAAAATCCCGATGTAAGCGAATTTGCTTTGAAACTAGTCTCTTCCGACGGTAGTTTTTCTCGGGCATGGGATAGTTTGGCCGATTTCGACCCGGCTACCAAAATACCGGTCGGAGCCTATACGATGAGTGCCTTTTACGGAGATATCGATATAGAAGGATTCGAAAAGCCGTTCTATCTCGGAGAAACCCCGGTAGCCGTGCGTGACCGGGAAAATAGTTCGGTAGAAATCAACTGTACATTGGCTAATGTAAAAGTAACCGTCGAGTATTCCGACGCTTTCAAAAAATACTTTGCCGATTATTCGACCACCATTCACTCTACCGGAGGAGAATACATCGAATTTTCTAAAACCGAGACGAGAGCAGCCTACGTAAAACCCGGGAAAATCACGATTCAGACCCACTTGAAAAAACAAAATGGGATCGAATCTACTTTCGAACCGGCAGCCATACCCAACGCAACCGCGCGTCAACACTACAAAATCAAACTCGACATCAGCGACAACAACGCCGGTGAAGCACAACTCAACATCAGTTTCGACGAGACAACCGAAACACAACCTATCAAAATAGACATATCCGATGAAGTAATGGTAGCTCCGGCTCCCTCTTTCCTCCTGTCTGGTTTTGAATCCGGTGTTCCGGTTGAAGCAAAAGAATTTAATTATCCGGCCGACAAAAACGTAAATATATCTCTCACGGCCAAAGGAGGATTAGCCGGGTGTACCCTTACGACCTCCTCCCGTAGCCTCGAAAGCAAAGGGTGGCCGCAAGAAATCGACCTCATAAATATGAGTGAAGACCAAGCAGAAATACTCCGTCGATTAGGGTTGAAAATCAAGGGATTCTCCGAAGTTGGAAATAAAATGGGATTCATCGACTTCACCGAACTATTCACACAATTACAAATTATCGGCAATAGCGATCAACACATGTTCACTATTTCGGCAAAAGACTTGTACGGAAAAGTTAGTGAATCGCCTATTTCTTTATCGGTGAAAAACCTTCCTTTAACATTCACCCTACAAGAACCCGAAGCCGTTTTTGTGGGTAGCTCTTCGGCCATAATTCCGGTATTATACGATGGGTCCGATATCGATTTGGTTCAATTCAGTTACCTTAACGCCGAAGGCCACAAAGTAAATTGTACCTCGACAGTTCTATCGGCCGAGGAAAATCTATATCAAGTTAAAATATCCGTCGAAGCCACAAACAAACCGATAGAAATAGAAGCCTCTCTATCCGGTGGATTAAAGACGGCTGCGACTTCCATTTCTGTTCTCACGCCCGAATTCACGATATCAGCCGAAGAATACGACGTTTGGGCAAAAAAAGCGATCGTTAAACTCACAGCCGCCGATCCGCAATACCAAGATGCGGTGAACCGCTATGCTGTACTTTATACCAACAGTACCGGACAATGGGTCCAAGCCGCCTCTACGCACGAAGACGATGTACACACCCTCACGGGATTGTCCCCCGACACACGTTACCAGATAAAAGGGACTTGCAACAACGAACAAGAAAATGTCAATTATCACGGAGATTGTACAATACGGACAGAAACAACAGCCGGCGTACCTAACGGAAATTTTGAAGAACTCACACAGACAATATCGATACAAGATATGAATCAAGGGGGTAAGTATTCCGTTTGGCCTGTGGATTATCAAAACACTTGCAGCTTTACAATTCAAGAACCCACCGGTTGGAGCAGTGTAAATGCAAAGACCTGTAACACTTCCGCGGCAAATCAAATGTCATGGTTTGTAATTCCCTCAACGTATAATACGACTCTGTCTTGGAGCTCATATCGCAGTTTTGGAATGAGCACACAAACACCCGATATTTACAAAGGCCTTTCCGCACAAGACGGAAACAATGCAATGGTAATACGCAATGTTGCATGGGATGCTAATGGAACCACACCCAGCAAAACAGGAGGAGCTTTTAATACGACTTATTACAATACGAATGTTCCCTCTATGAGCAATCGTTCTGCTGGTAAATTATTTTTAGGCAGTTACTCCTATTCCGGTAATTCCGAATCTTATAACGAAGGAACCTCTTTTTCATCTCGACCTTCGACGATGAAAGGGTGGTATAAATACACTCCCGATAATAACGATGTCTCTGAAACCGGAGTGATCTCGGTAACATTGTTAAATGGAGAAACGGTACTCGCATCCGGGACTATTAACCTTACGGCAGCATCAGACTATACCGAATTTACAGTTCCATTGGTTTACACCGTTACCGACAAAAAAGCCAATCTGTTGAAAATAATGATTACGTCGTCCAATCATGCTTCCTATTCACAAAGTGAAGAAACCGCAACGATAAAAACGACCGACTACTACTCCCAATACGAATCCAATTCGAGGGGAGCGACTCTGACAATAGATAACTTAAATTTCATTTATGAATAAACTACATAGCGATATGAAAAAGATATTTTACATAGCTCTGACCATAGTCTTGGGACTGGCAGGCACATCTTGCGACCGTGAGAAACTCACCTACGACTCCGAACCCGGAGAAATTTCAGGGAAAACCGGGACTCTCGATCTTTCTTCTTTCGATGCCATACCCAATAATGACATAAAAGAAACCGAGAAAAAACCGGTAAGCCGAGCTGTCGACACAGGCGACTTTACAGTACAGATATTCCGCGCGGATAACGGTAGTGAAACGCTCGAAAAGGATTGGAAATACAGCGAAACACCCGAAATAGTTACACTGAACGTCGGTAATTATAATTTAAAAGTATTTTCCCACGAAGTTCGACCGTCCGAATGGGAAAAACCCTATTACTATGCAGATAAAACTTTTTCTATCGAAGAAAGCAGAGTGACACAAATCGATACGCTCGTATGTACCCTCCAAAATATAAAAGTCACGGTTTCCTACTCCGAGGATTTAAAAACACTGATGGGTGAAGATTGCAAAGTATCGGTCACCGTTGGAGAAGGAGCTCTCGATTTTATGAAAAAAGAATCTCGTGCCGGTTATTTTCGGTCCGACGAAGAGAGCAATTTGCTTATCGCCACCTTCTCCGGTACGATCGACGGTTATGAAGAAGTCAATCGCATACAGGTAGATAATGTAAAAGCCGGCGAATGGCGTAAAATACATTACGATATCAAACGACCCGAACCGGGAAGCGAGACAGGAGGCGTCACACCGTCGGTTACGCTCGATGCCTCATGCGAAATAATCGACCATTTCGGGAATGTCACGATAGACGAAGAAGTTATTGAGGACCCCAATCCCATCGACCCCGGCACAGACCCTGACCCGGATCCCGATCCCCAACCTACCGATGCTCCGAAAATTACGAGCTCGACTATAAAATTAGGGACTCCGGTCACTGTAACCGAGGGATTACAAGTAAGCGTAGATATTACAAGCTCCGATAAGAACGGACTTACAGGACTTGTAGTCGATATAGAATCGCCGACATTGACTCCCGACGAACTTGCAGGTATGGGATTGGCTTCGCATCTCGATTTGGTAAATCCGGGCGACTTGAAAACAGCCATCGAAGGATTGGGATTCCCCACCGGATCGAACGTCTTGAACCAATCGAAAGTAACCTTCGACATCAGCGACTTTATGCCGTTATTAGGATTATTGGGCGCAGGGACTCACAACTTTATCATAAAGGCTACCGACGCGCAAGGAACGACAACAGAAACATTAATACTCGTAACAGAATAATATGAAACGCTATATAAAAACATACTTTACTTGCGGACTGCTCCTTGTAGGACTGCTATCGGCTTGTAAAGAAGAAGACATGACCCTCGGCGAAGGATCGGTAAGGCTGAACGTAAAAGTTTCCGACGAGGTGGCTGTCGTTTCCCGTGCTATCGACCCGGGCATATACGCCTCCATGCAAACCCGCATATACAGCAGTAAAGGGCTCATTCGTTATTACGATAGAGAAAATCTCATGCCCGATATACTGAACTTGGCAAGCGGACAGTATCATGTCTTTGTAATAGCCGGAGATTCTGTCCCGGCGGCATTCGATACCCCCTATTATACAGGATCGGCCGACTTCGCCGTCCAAAGCGGAGAAACTACCTCGGCCGAAGTGAAATGTACTATTGCAAATACGTTGGCGACGGTTGCGTTCTCGCCCGAGTTAGCAAACGTTGTAACCGACTATAAAGTAAAAATATTTACTACGACCGGCGAGCTCTCATTTACAGAATCTACCGTAGATTCCGTAGGATACTATATGCTCAACGGGAAAGACCGCAGCTTGGCATGGAGTTTCGAAGGGAAAAAAACAGACGGTAAAAACTATACCCAATCGGGAGTTGTCGAAAACGTAGTTAAAGCGACGAAATACGCATTCACATTCAGCTATAACGCCGACAACGCAGCGACCGGAGGTACATTCATCGACGTCAAAGTAAATGAATCGACCGTAGACTCCACCCATAATGTAGTGATTACACAACGTCCGCAAATTGTCGGAGACAAATTCGATATAACCCAACCGCTTTATTACGAAACGAACAGCGGAAAAGAAGCTGCGATTTGGGTGAATGCCGCGACCAAATTGAAAAATGTAAAACTTTCTTGTGAAAAATTCCCCTCCTTAGGACTCTCGGCCGATTCCATCGATTTCCTGTCGGCCCCCGAAGACATCATCACGGAATTTCAAGTCAAAGGCATCGGAGCAAAACACATCTATCAAGAAGATAAAGACCTTTCGAACGCAAAAATCACTCTGTCCGAGAACTTTGTAAAATCGCTCCCCGACGGAGAATATATCTTCACGATAAAAGCCGTCGATACAAATGAAAAAGAAAATACACAGGTTTTGACGATAGTCGTATCCGATGCCATAGTCGTTACGGAAGCCCCGGCAAGATCCAGTATCTGGGCAAAGAAAGCCACGCTATCAGGGACTTTGGTAAAAGAAACATCGGAAACTCTCTCTTTCCAATATCGCAAATCCGGTTCGCAAGAATGGATATCCGTTCCTGCCGTCCTGTCGGGAACAAGTATGTCTGCCGAGGTAACGCAACTCGAACCGGGAACGACATACGAATATCAAGCCGTTGCAGGAACACAAGCCTCGGTAAAAACGATAACGTTCACTACCGAAGAAGCGACGACACTGCCCAACAGCAGTTTCGAAGATTGGCATACCCCGGACAAAGCAATGGTAATATACCCGCAAGGAGGGGAAATGTTTTGGGATAGCGGGAACCACGGTTCTGCGACGATGAATAAAAACGTGACTACACCCGACGAGACCTACAAACACAGCGGTAAATACTCTGTTAAATTACAATCTCAATTCGTTGGTATCATGGGTATTGGCAAATTTGCTGCCGGAAACCTGTTCACCGGACAGTTTATCGGAAGAGACGGTACGAACGGTATCCTCGATTTCGGACGAACATTTACCTCGCGACCGTCCAAACTTCGCGGATATATTAAATACACGCCGGGAACCGTAGACTATTCCGAAACAGATGCTCTTACAAATGGCGCGACAGATATAGGCATTGTCTATATCGCACTTGGAGACTGGGATGCCCCGGTACGTATCACGACAAAAGATAAAAACTTGTTCGATAAAAATGACGAAAAAATAATCGCCTATGGCGAACAAGAATTAACAACCCAGACACAAGGTCAAGACGGTGGTCTCTTGGAGTTTGAAATTCCGCTCGATTACCGTTCTCTTACCCGTATTCCCAGCTACATTGTAATCGTGGCCTCTGCCAGCAAATACGGAGACTACTTTACAGGTAGCACGGGTAGTACCATGTGGCTCGACGATTTAGAATTGATTTATGAATAAACTCATCTCTGCGATATGCTCATCTCTGCTTTTGGGGGTAAGCCTTACTACGGTTCACGCTCAGGAGTTCGACCGAGGTATTGTACTAAATACATTCATACCCAAAGGACAATGGGTAGTAGGTAATTCCATATCCTATTCCGAATATAGCAACGACAACTACCAGTTCCTCGTCATCGAAAACATGGACGGTATAGGCTACACATTCAAAGTGAGCCCCATGTTTTGCTACATCGTCAAAGATAATTTGGGATTGGGAGGTCGGTTTGCCTATGAACGAAGCCTGACGAAACTCGACAATGCCTCCATCAAAATAGGCGACGATCTCAACTTCGACATGGACAACGTGTATAGTCTGAGCCACTCCTATTCGGGAATGGCGATCATGCGTAACTACATCAGTATCGGGAACAGTAGCCGCTTCGGACTTTTCAATGAACTGCAACTCTCTTTGGGTGGTGGAGAATCGAAAATGGTAAACGGGTCGGGAGAATCTCTCACAGGAACATTCGAGCGTTCGTTCAACTTCAATATCGGAATAGCGCCGGGGCTCATGGCATTTCTCAATGACTACACAGCCATCGAGGTAAACGTCGGCTTATTAGGTTTTAATTACAGTCATGTCAAACAGACCACCGACCAAGTTTATACCGGTAAACGGTCTCAAAACATGGCAAACTTCAAAGTCAACATCTTTTCTTTGGGTTTAGGTATCGCTTTTTATTTATGAAAAACTTAAAATACATATTGATTTTAATAGGAATACTCATTCCCGGGCAAATATTGCTTCATGCCGAAGTGCAAGATTCGACAACCGTCATTCCCGAGACAGCAACCATCGTTCCGAGAAACACTTCTGTCGCCACGTCCGAGCCCGATACGATCGCCGAAAAACACGGGCTCAGCAGAAAAAAATACAAACGGGGATTGAAAAACTATCTGCTCATTCCCCAAAAGCAATGGATCGCAGGTTTGACTCTCTCGCACGGAGAATTCGACAGTAAAGACAATAACCTCCTGATCTTCATCAAAGATTTTAATTTCAAAGGCAACATAACTACCCTGAACCCATTCGTAGGCTATTTCATCAAAGACAACGAATGTATAGGTATAAAACTCGGATACAGTCATTTAAGTGCAAACTTAGACAATTTGGATATAGACATCGACGACGATATGCAATTCAATTTGGGCGATATACGTTATTTAGGCGAGACCTTCTCGGCCGCTCTGTTCCATAGGGCATATATCGGAATCGACAAAAACAAGCGCTTCGGCTTCTTCAACGAAACGGAATTAGCCTTTTCAAGCGGTTCGAACCGCTTTGTAAGAGGGAGCGACGAGTCATTGAAAAATACCAAAACAACGACATCTGAAATCAAATTGGGGTTAAATCCGGGATTCTGCGTATTTATCATGAACAACATCAGTACCAGTGTTTCGTTCGGAGTAGCCGGATTACGATACGGAACGATCAAACAAACGACGAATAACGAAGAAACCGGAAGTCGTAGATCGAGCGGAGCCGATTTCAAAATAAACTTGTTCAACATCAACATTGGCATGTGCCTGCACATATAGAAGTAAAATGAAACGAAACGATATACACATCATATACTCTCTTTTATGTACACTCCTCTTATCGGCTTGTATTAAGAACGATATTCCCTACCCTCGCATCAAAGCGCAGATATTAGGGATCTCCGCCGACGGACAAATCGGTACAGCCGCTATCGACAACGACAAACGCATGGTAACGATGGAATTGTCCGATACGGTCGATTTGCGACGAGTACATATCGAAACCCTCGATCTCACCGAAGGAGCCGTATCCGATCTTCCTTCCGATTCGATTATCGACCTCTCCAAAAGTTACACGTTGACCCTCTCCATCTATCAAGACTACACATGGACGATAAATGCCACCCAAAATATCGAAAGAAGTTTCAGAGTAGAGGGACAAATAGGAGCACCGGTATTCGATGCCCATAATCACAGAGCCATTGCCTATGTCAACAAAGACATCGATTTAGCAAACATAAAAATCACCGAACTCGTTTTAGGTCCTCAGGGAATAACCTCATATTCTCCCGAAAAAGAAAAACTCACCGATTTCTCTTTGGGATACCAAAAAGTCATTATCGTATACCACGGTATTATGGAAGAATGGACCCTATATATCGTACCATCTGAATCCGAAATATCTACCGACGGGGTCGATGCTTGGACGAATGTTGCTTGGCTGCACGGTAGCGGAAAAGAAGATGCCGAAAATGGATTCGAAATAAAAGAAGCGACAGCCGGCACATGGGAAAAAGTCCCCGACGAATACGTCACACACGATAAAGGAAGTTTCACCGCTCGCATGATACATTTGAAAGCCAACACGACCTATGTATGCCGAGCCGTATCTGGTGACTTGACAGGGAACGAAATAACATTTACGACCGGAAGCGCAGCCGAACTTCCCAACGGAAGTTTTGATGATTGGAACAAAGTAGGGAAAATCTGGAATCCATGGGCCGAAGGAAGCGAAAACTTCTGGGATACAGGCAATAAAGGAGCCACCACATTGGGTGACAGCAATACACAACCCACCGACGACACTTGGTCGGGAACCGGACAAGCGGCTAAATTAGCGACCAAGTTTGTAGGAATAGGTTCCATCGGGAAACTGGCTGCCGGGAATATGTACACGGGAAATTACCTCCGTACAGAAGGAACCAACGGAGTGCTCAACTTCGGAAAACAATTTACCCAACGCCCCACACGGCTAAAAGGATATTTCAAATACACCTCGGTCGAGATAAACAAATCGAACGACGAGATGAAATATCTTATCGGACAACCCGATACCTGCCAAATCTTCATAGCACTCGGGGATTGGAGCGAACCGGTCGAGATACGCACAAAACCAAGTGACCGCAAACTATTCGATAAAAACGATCCGCATATTATCGCTTATGCCGATATGTACAGCGGAAAATCCGTAACCGAATACACACCGTTCACTCTTGAACTCGAATATCGAGATACCGACCGGATTCCCACCTATATCGTAGTAGTAGCATCAGCTAGTAAATATGGCGACTATTTCACCGGGGGTGACGGTAGCGTACTCTTCTTAGACGATTTCACGCTCGAATACGATTACTGATTTCGGCGATTTCCGGTGAATCCGAAAGCCGAAAAAGGGAAAAAACCATATCTGACACTCCGCCTCTACTTCGAGGCCGATAGGAAATTTCGTATGATTTTTGCAGATAAGGCTATAAGATTTCTCTTGGCAAACAAGAATCCCACCACCTTCGCCCCTGCCCTATCCCGCAACATTACGGGGTGTTTCCGTAAGCGAATATAGGGGGAGTGCCCGCAGGGCGAGAGGGTTAAAACGAAAATATCTCATCTTCGACGAGCAGAGGGAGAGTAGGTGTTAAATAGCTCCCGTTCGCCACATAAAAATACTAGACCATAAAGGAAAAAGAATTTCCCTCCTCCCTATATTCTGAAAATAAGAAAGTCGACTCTTAGAATAAGGATTTATGTCCCACTATTGGGAAGATATTTTAAACCTCCTCCCTGTGTTTTGTACAGCGAAATATAGGGGAGGTGTCCGAAGGACGGAGGGGTTGAAAAACAGTATAGCAACGTTGTTGTAAGATTTCTATACTCCTCCCCCCCTGCCGTGCCCCGTAGCATTGCGGAGTGTCACAAAACAGCATGGGAAAAAGGCAGCTTTTCAATCCTCCTCCCCTGTGTTTTGCACAGCGAAATATAGGGGAGGTGTCCGAAGGACGGAGGGGTTAAAAAACAGTATAGCAACGTTGTTGTAAAGTTTCTATACTCCTCCCCTGCCGTCTCCCGTAGTATTACGGGGAGTCGCAAAGCAATAGAAGAGGGGTTAGAAATAGAAAAATTGTACAATCTATTTCTTTTTCTCCTTCGCAAATTTAATCGGCACTCTCGGTCGAGACAAAGCACGAATAACCAACCACACCCCGGCGATAACGAACGGAATACTCAACAACTGCCCCATATTCAACAACATAGTCTCCTCGAACACCTCTTGATTGTTCTTGATAAACTCGATACAAAAACGAGGTAGAAATATGCCTATCAAAAAGGTCCCGAAAATAAGACCCTCCCGTTCCTCCGCATTACGTTTCCAATACATATACAAAAGCAATCCGAACAGAAGCAGATAACACAAAGCCTCATAAATCTGGGTAGGGTGCGACGGTTCCGTAAAAATAGGGGCAGCACCCTTCATCCACTCCGATAAATTCTGTATGAACCGGAATCCCCACGGCAAAGTCGTCACATGTCCGTAAATCTCATGATTCATCAAATTACCCGTACGAATAAGCGCAGCGACCAAAGCGACCGGAACGACCAATCGGTCAAAAGTCCACAACATATTCCGGTGAGTAACCCGTCGGGAATATAGCCAAATGGCGATAATAATCCCTATCGCACCTCCGTGACTCGCCAAACCGCCTTCCCACACTTTCAATATTTCTAAGGGGTGCTGCGAATAATAATCCCATGCATAAAACAAGCAATGTCCCAAGCGAGCGCCCAAAACCGTTGCGATTACCACATAAATAAACAACGAATCGAGCCATTTCAGGTTCACCTGCTCATGACGAAACATGCGTTCCATCATGTTGTAACCGACAATAAAACCGATAGCAAAAAACAATCCGTACCACCGTATCTCGATAAAGCCGTCGTAAAGAGCCGGATTAGCAGTCCATGTAATAAATTCAGTCAACATATTTTAGTAAAAATAAAACCCTACCGATATTGGCAGAGGCAAAGATAGTACAAGGTGAGCGCAGAGACAAACGGAAACCTCGTTTCCGATTTGACTATGCCGAACCGCAACCTATCTTCGTACCAACAAAGATAGCGAAAGGTGAGTGCAGAGACAAACGGAAATTTTATTTCCGATTTGGCTATACCGAACCGCAACCTATCCTCGTATGTACAAAGATAGTACAGGCCGAATATAAAAACAAATCTATTTGCTAAGACCCAGCCTATATTTAACCCAACCAAAGATACGAAAAACAATAGAAGAAAAAATGATAAAACCATTTCCCCTTCTATTGTTTGTTACAATCCTGCCGAATAAACAAATTCATTTAGCTTATACCAACCGACGCACCAACTCGTCTCGATCACCATACAGTAAATCGATAACAGGAATTTCGATTAACGTATAGCAACCGGGACGTTGCAACATAGCGGCACGAGCCGTACATACTAAAACCTGAGCTGTCAATGCCGGATTATTGATAGACATATTGAACTCGAACCGCTGGTTCTGTGTCTTTCCCGAAACACCCTTCCGAGTCATGTTCACCCCATGCCCCATATCTTTCAAAGCATCGACACTCTCCACCTGCATGACATGCGTTTCATCATGGGCGAAATAATCGTCAGTCTTTATAGCGTGAGCCACCTCTTCGAATGTATAACCCTCTTCAAGTTCGATATAAACCATACGGCGATGTATACCCGTTCCCAAAGGTATAGTCATCGATAAAGCCGCTTTTACTCCGGCGATAGCCTTCACAGCGACCGTATGTCCCATACTCATACCGGGTCCGAAATTAGTATACGTGATACCTTTGGGGGCACAAGACTCCATAAGGGCTCGCACGACCGAATCCGTTCCGGGATCCCAACCCGCCGATATAATAGCGACCGAATTGTATTTCTTCGCTGCCGCATCAAGCGTTTTGCGCAAATCGCATATCTGTGTGTGAATATCGAAACTATCCACGGTTCGTATACCCTTTTCGAGAGCCTTGATAGCGAAATGTTCCACTTCGCGAGTAGGCGTACAAAGAATAGCGACGTCCACATCTTTCAACTCGTCGAGAGAAGACACTACCGGATAAGCCGACAATTCCATGGGAACCTCCGAAACACGACGACGGACTATACCCGCTATTTCAAAATCAGGAGCGACTTGCAAAGCATCTAAAACAAAATGCCCTATATTGCCATAACCGACAATGGCAGCTCTAATCTTTTTCATATTCTATTCATTTAAATTACGAGGCGTAAAGATACAAAAAATCCGTAAAAGTCAATTCTTGCATATAAATTTCTAACAATTTCCCCAAACTCCATACAAAAAGAGCTAAACATTCCTTCTCGCTTTTCAGTTTGTAAACATCATTTCCCCATGAGAAGGTCCAAAAACAGTTCGAAAATTTCGGGAACCCGTCTCACCCCTTCGTTAAACCCCGTTATGAAATACAATGACATATTACGAATAGAAAGGAAAGCCCTTTTTGAACAAAAAAACATCGATAAAGTAGTACACAAAAAGCTCTCTTTATCGTCTTTATAAAAAAGAACTTACATCTGATTACCAGTTAAACGACACTTCAACCTATGAAATCAAGAAAAAATCTTTGGCAATACACCGTAATACTGTTCATTCTGAATATATTTTTTATAACCGCTCAGACATCTCACAATCAAAACATCTATGCCGATTTCAATTTCAGCCGAAACGATACGACTCACGACAAGTGGACGAAATCGATCGAAATAATCACACCTCGATTACGTACAGTTATCACCGACGACACAAAAATCACATTGAGAGCACCGGGAATGAATCGAGTATATGCTTATTGTTGGCAACAACCCACGACAGGACAACCCAATAAATGGGGGCACGATGTAAACCTCACCCCGGGAGGAATTGAAACAAAAGGAGCTGAAAAGGTCTCTTTCGTCTTTCCAGCCCGGGACTTCCCCTACGGCCCTACAAATATCCGCATATACGCAAGTAACAACGAGGGGAAAAAAGATGTATTTGAGTTACAGCTCTACAACAAAGCCGGTAAAAAATGGAATTACGGTATACCGGATACCGTTCCCTCTCAGGCCAAAGGACTGAAACTCGTATTTGAAGATGACTTCGATAATGAATTATCCATATCCAATGACGGCAAAAACGCCCGGTACTGCGCTCACAAGCCCCGATACGGAGATTTCAGCGGCTGGCCATTTTCCGATGTCGACGGTCCTGATAATCCTTTCGAACAAGTCGACACCTATTTGAAAATTAAAGCCCGTAAAAGAGCCGGAACAAAAGGAAGCTCAGGACTAATATCGTCTGTAAATATGGACGGTGAAAGATTTTTCACAAAAGCCCCCTGTTATCTCGAATGTAGGTTTACCGCCCAGTCTGCACCCGGTACTTGGCCTGCATTTTGGACTCTCACCAGCATCGACCGAGGCATCAATGGAGACGAACTGGATATTGTCGAAGCCTATGGAGGGGTAGGAAAAGGTAACCCCAACCACCCGGGTTACTCCATCACGAGCCATTTCTGGGGACAAAAAGAACCCGATGGGACATATAAAAAACGCTTTAATAAACGAGTTCCCATCATGGAACTGGGTGGAAAATCATATTGGTCCACCACCTTCCATACCTATGGTCTATATGTAGGACGAGACGAAACGATATACTATTTCGACGGTATCGAAGTACTGAGGCATCCAACGAACGACATATCAAAAGAAAAACCGCTTTTCTTCCTGATAAACTATGCGATCGGAGGAATAAGCGGTTGGCCTATCGACCTCGAACGTTTCGGGAATGCATCGGATATGTATGTAGATTACGTACGAGTATTCGCCGAAAACGACATTCAATATTCCATACCACTTCCCGAAAAAAATAAAAATCACAAATCCCATCAATCATGAAAAACAGACTGTTATCCTACGGAATCATTTCCCTCGTTCTCGGTTTGACATCATGCCATACCAACGATTCTGTAAAATTCCAATTCGACAGCAAGAAAATCGTGTCGGGTAAAAAAATCGCGATAAAAGACATCGCACCCCAACTACCTACCGATTGGGACGAGTATGACTATGTAACCATAGAATTTCGTTCCACCACGCCACAGCGATTTCAATTAGGATTCACCACCGACTCAGGATACAACGAACTACGACTTATATCATATGTTCCCAACGCATGGAACAAATTAACCATTCCACTGAGATTTTTCAGAGAACTACCCGTTGCCAAACACGATATAGCAGCAACTTCCAATCAACCGAGAATAACAGGCTGGATCAACTTGGGAGGAAAACGAGGCCCTTTGACAGGAGTAGATTCAATAGGCATACGCATGAGAGCCCCTATCGATAACCCTACGATCGAACTGCGATCGATCGCTTTGTCAAAAGACGATCCCGGCGACAGGTACTTAGAGAATAAGCCCGCTTTCGACAAGTTCGGTCAATGGAACTTGGGCGACTATGAAGGAAAAATTTACTCCGAAGAACAACTTCAAAAAGAATGGCTGCAAGAAGAAACCGAAATTAACGAAACAGAAAATTTCAACTATTCCCGTTATGGAGGCTATTTGAACAAACGAGTAAAATCGACGGGCTTTTTCAGGACAGAACAGATCGACGATCGTTGGTGGCTCATCGACCCGGACGGATATTTATTCCTCTCCTATGGGGTCGATTGCGTCGCCCCCGTCGGAGACTACTACACGAAAAACACCGACAAATGCACAAATATGTTTCAAGAACTTCCGCCCAGAGAACTTTTCGTCGAATCCGAGAATGTATCGCCCGAAACACATACAGCCTCTTTCGGTATCTGGAACCTATATCGTCGATACGGAAAAAATTATCTCGACCGAGCTGCCGAAATGACAATCAAAAGAATGGACAAGTGGGGATTGAATACCCTTGCAAACTGGTCGGATAAAACTATATACGACAAGAATCGAAAAGCATTCATTCTACCTTTGGAAAACATAGGGTTCGAAAACGAACTGATGGGATTGATGGACGTATATGACAACGGAATTGAAAAAAAGATAGACGAAGCGATTGCCCGTAATGTGGCAAAATACAAAAACAATCATTGGTTAATAGGCTATTTCATCGGAAACGAACCCGCTTGGATTTCGAAAGAAAATCGCCTGTGTTCCTTAATTCTAAATGGAAAAGATCGCCCCATCAAAACAGAATTACAAAATTTTCTGAAAGAATCCGGCGATACACCCGACTCCCGCAAAACTTTTATATATAATACATTCGAGAAACTCATGAAAGCCATATCCAAATCGTTAAAGAAGAACGATCCCAATCATCTGAACTTAGGAATAAGATATGGCTACATAGAGCAATTAGACGACGAATTGCTACGAATTAGTAAAGAGTCGTTCGATGCTTTGAGTTTCAACTGCTACGCTCTATCTCCCGACCACGAAAAAATGAATCATGCTTTGGAAATCTCTGGCTTGCCGATGATTATCGGGGAGTACCACTTCGGGACAGTCGACAGAGGACTCGCACAATCCCTATGGCAAGTGAACTCACAAAAAGAAAGAGGAGATGCTTTTCGGTATTATACCGAAAACGCCTTTGCTCACCGAGGGCTCATCGGTACAGGCTGGTTCCGATGGATCGATCAGAACATCAACGGACGCACCGACGGGGAGAATTACAATTGCGGTTTTATCGACGTTACCGACAGGCCCTATCCCTATATGGTCGATGCGGCTATCAAAACAGCCAAATCGCTATATGAAATACATTCCGGTACAAAAACACCTTTCCATCAAGCGCCTAACGCCGTGGGACACTCTCCCATACCCGATCTCTGGGAATAAATAAAACTTCTATTCATTCTCACAAATCCATGAAGATTCCGAAATCTTCATGGATTTATTTTTTCACAATAAACAAAAATCAATCGTGTAACCCTCGTTTCCGCAGATAATCGAGCAAATATGCCGGACGGTCGGTCTGTATGATACGACAGCCGAGTACATCGATCAAATAACCGTACCCCTCGTCAGGACTGGCAAGCGACATGTCGTCGTCATGTCCTCCCGCCATCGTGTCCCACAAAGTATTATACCAGATAAGGGACTCCCCTTTCAACGAATCGGCAAGCATTCGGGGCAATGGGTTGCTGTCTTTGACAAACAACAATTCGAAAGCGGCCGGCCGCATATCCTCGACAAATACATCTATCTGTCGTTTTGCATCTTCTTTATCGAGATTCACAATGGGCATATAAATTACCTCATCGAGATATTTCCCGAATCGGGCTTTCACCTCTTTCGCTGGCTTACTGCCTTTCATGATTATCTGTTCGGTCGTACCGGTCTTTTGCAACAATTCATAAACTTGGTCGAAATAACGGTCGGCTTTATCCAAGTTAATCATTATTTTCCCCTTTGCGGCAAGTAAAGCCTCTTCCAAAGTGGGAACCTTGTGTATTGTTTTGATATTGCAACCGTTCTTTAACCGCAATGTTTTAATAGAATCGAGCGTCCAATCCGAGACCTTACCCTTCCCGGTCGTCGTACGATCGAGTTTAGAATCATGCATCAATATCAATTTTCCATCTTTCGTCCGCTGTAAATCGAGTTCAACGACATCGACCCCCATGCGAATTGCACTCTCGATAGCTTCCAACGAATTCTCAGGGAAATTACGCCAGTCTGCTCGATGCGATACCACGATTACAGAGTGGAGATTCCGATTCAACAATTTTTCCCGAATTTGGGCTGCTCTTTCTTGCGCCATTGTCGGAAGCATCGCTAATGCAAACAGGATCACTCCGACCGAAAATCTCGAATGTTTCACCTTCATTTCGATTTATGGTTATTATTTTCTTTACGATAATTGTTATATACCCATATCATAGATTTCCCGCTTACGAAAAAAAGCAGAAAGCGACGTAAACCCAACATGAGAGATAAACTATTTCATTAAATATTAGAAATCCAGTGATAAAAACATCTATTCATAATACTCAATTATAATATTTAACGATTAGTATTATCGTTCTTAAAATTCAAAGTTACAGAAATTTGTTAGACAGCATACAATTTTACACAAAAAACTTACCCCATAAATAAGGTTTCATAAGAGTTTTTTGTACATACCTTTCCTTTTATACAGACATATTTATATTGTATACAAATACAATATTAAGAAAAAAACATTTAAAGTTCTTTTTATTCTTCATTTTGTTTATAATATTATAATTTTGCGCTCTCATAATTAAATAAAAATCAAACTAATTAAAAAGACAAAGAAAATGAAACAGATTTACATGAGCGTGTTGCTTGTAATGTTGTTTACAGTGAATGTGTTTGGCGAACAGCATGCAAGTAAATTTGGAGAAAAAGAAAAAGTAGCGGTTGTATACGAAAACAATGTTTTTTTGAAGGCAGAACCGCGCAATAGCGTTGACGATGCATTGGGGTGTCCTCCTAATACCGTCCTCTCAGGAGCATTTAGTAGCGATGCCGACTATATGGGACAACAAAGTTCCGATATGGGTCGTGCCGACGGAGCTACCAAATTTTACCAATCCTTTTCTGGATGCTATCAGAAAGTGAACGGAATTCGCTGGTTAGGGAGATTCTTGTCTTGGGACGAAGAAAATTATAATTGGTTGTCTTGTGCCGACCGTGGCGGCATCGATGAAAATGGCGAAATGACAGAACCGATCCGTTTTGAAGTGGCATTTTATGAAATGGGAGCCGATGGTTACCCCGGCAAAGAGGTCTACCGCAAAGAATTCGATGTCTTGGGCAAATTCACCGGAGTGAGTGCAAGCGAATATGATGATTTGGCACGTATTTACGAATTTTCGGTTGAATTGGACGAAACAATCTGTCTAGAAAGCGGTTTCTTTTCGGTAGCAGCCGCCAAAGTAGACAACGAAACGCATAATTGTGCTTTCAGTGTGTTCACATGTAGCAATGTCCCCGGAATAGGTTTAATTTGGATGGAGGCTTACGAAGAATATATGACCTCTCAGTTATCCATGTGTTACTGTTTAACGGGCGACGGCGACTACATTGCGCAAAAAGCATTGAAGTTCGAACGTTTATTATCCCCTTTGGAAACAGCAAGCGACAAATATGAAAAGGTACAAGTGGAAGTAATGAATATCGGTGAGCAAGCTATATCCAATGCGAAACTTCAATTATATTTAGACGATAAATTACTGGCAACCGAAGAACTGGGTGTGACGATAGCTTCTATGGAGAGCTACAAACACACGTTTGACCAACGGATCGATTGTTCACAACCGGGTAAACATAATATCGAAATACGCAATGTCACGGAAGGCGATGAACAAATAGCCCATCAATCCATGTTTTTCTCTATTACAAAAAGGGAAGAAGGGATAGTTTGCGAATCGTATTCGACGGATGCAAGTTACGAATATATTACTTCAGTCAAAATTGGAAGCATTAACAACCCAAGCGAAGGTAATGTATACAGCGATTTTTCTGATATGAAGACAAGCATTAAACCCGGTGAAGTATTAGATTTGAACGTAGAGTGTGAAGGCGGAAGTTTATATATAGGTGCATGGGTAGATTGGAATGGAAACGGTTCGTTCGATGAAGCGGGCGAATTTATCGGTTATCTTCCTAAGGGAACTATTAAAGTATCGATTCCAGACGAGGCGGTAGTCGTGCCGGGAGAAAGACGCCTACGAATCATAGCTTCTTATGAAGACATTCTTAGCGCTTGCGGTCAATATGGTTATGGAGAAACAGAAGACTATACACTGGTCGTGGAACATTCCGACAATTCACCGATCATTAAACCCGGATTAAGTATCATCGATTCGTACCAATCGTTCGACGTACGACCGGTAACGCTGGAAATAAAGAACGAAGGCAGTGCAGAGCTTACAGGAACAGCATCGGTACTTTATGCTCTACCTCACTCTCCGGGCAGCAAGCAGTCGGCTTTTGCTACAAAAAATAGCAAACCTTCTTGGATATTTACAAAGTCTGCGAAATCCCATTCGGTTAAAGCGAAAGAAACCGAGTCGCAGGCAGAATTCGTATTGCGCTATGACAACGGGCTCGAAAGCGAAGTATCGCTCAGCGGTGGTTCTTCGGCTGTATATGCACAGTATTTTCCGGGCAATATGCTTGCTGGATTGTCGGGTATGCAAATCAGTAGTGTCGATGTATATATAAACGACGTACCTGACAAAGCTCAAGTGGTAATTTTCGGTCAAGGCTCACAGTCAAATGCCGGAAATGAATTGATGAGACAGACTTTTTCCCCAATAGCACAGTCTTGGAATCATATTGTGCTCGAACAACCTCTGACGATAGGGAATACCGATTTATGGATAGGTGTTAATATAGATGGCTTTGAACCGACAGACTTTGTGATTGGTATCGACGGCGGTCATGTACAAAATGGCTTCGGCGACATGGTTAAACTTGGCAATACATGGTGGTCAGCAGGAGACTTAGGTTTAAATAGTAACTTCTGTATTCGCGCGAATGTAACGGGTAATCGCACCCCGACTATCAACTGGCTCTCGCTTGATAAATATGAATTCTCTATCGCTCCTTCTGTTATGGAAACGCTCACCGTATCATTAGATGCAACTCAATTACAGAGAAATACTTTGTATGAAGCACAAATCGTGTTAGCCAATAACGATGCTGTAAGTAGAATTGTGAAGATACCAGTATATCTGAATAACGACCGGGAGTCAAAAGTAGAACTCCAAACATTAGCTTCGACAGTAGTTTATACATATGGAGGCTACTTGGTGGTACAAACTGACAAAGCTTTATCGAGTATATCTTTGGTGAATATGAACGGCGCTGTAATGAAAATGCAAAATGTCGATGGTTATACGACGAATATGAGCCTTGACAATTTGCAAACCGGCATTTATATTTGTTGTATTGTACATGCCGATGGAAGCCGAGAGAATGTAAAAATACCGGTCGTTCGATAACCCCGAAAGATCATAATAGGTTAAAAATCGTATCAGCTTATTCTATATAAGCTGATACGATTTTTTTATTGATCGGGTATAAAGTACGGTTGTTCGAACTCAGTAGAAATTTAGTAGGAATAGACCCGAATTTTAACGAATGAAATGGATTGTATTTACCCTCCTCCTCTGTGTTTTTGCAATGCAAAAATATAGGGGAGGAGTCCGAAGGACGGAGGGGTTAATCTCATAATTAGAAATTACTATGAAACTTTCCTCAACTCCTCTCCCCCAGAAACTACCGTTTCTGGGGGAGAGGGGTTGGAATATATACGGAAAATCACACACGACCAAGTGAAGACTGTCCATGTGGTTTTGTCTGATACGCACAAAAGCATGAAACATACAGATAAAGAACAACTCGATGAGCAGTACAGCAAAAGCATACAATAGTTGCAAGCCACATTCGACAGAAACTATGTGATTACCCCTATTGCTTTGTATTATCTCTTTTGAAACCCCATAAAAAAAAGAAACCCCGTTTTACCGGGGAATAAACTGTTGTACCTCAAAAGACGGATAACGATGTGGAGTATAGCGGACTCGAACCGCTCACCTCGACACTGCCAGTGTCGCGCTCTAGCCAGATGAGCTAATACCCCCTTAATGCGGTGCAAAGATAAAACTATTTTTACGACTGTACAAAATATTGAGAAGTTTTTTTACCTTCACGATAGACCGAGGCAACAGGCATTCGGCAGGAGCCAAATAAATTTGGCTCCTGCCCCCATTTTTTTTACCTTTGTCAAAAGAATAATATGGTTCTCCGAACAACAAGATAACCCCATACCACTATGATTATATTCAACACCACATACCACGCCGATCACTCTCGGAAAGATGAATTTATAAGTTGGTTAAAAAATTTCTATATTCCGGCTGTACTGGAACACGGAGGTTTACAAGAACCACAACTGACCCGTATTTTCGCTGAGAATGAGGAAGAAGGCATAAGTCTTTCCCTGCAATTCAAATCGCCCGATACCGATACGCTCGAACGTTGGCACGAAGAGTGCGGAGAAACACTACTCTGCGATATGCAAAAGAAATTCGGCAAGCAAGTGCTGGGATTCAGTACCCTATTGGAAGTAATCGACTTATAAATGAACACGACAAACGATAGAATTATTATCGGCATCGACCCCGGGACCAACGTCATGGGCTACGGAGTCCTGCGTATCGTCGGTAACACCCCCGAATTGATGACTCTGGGCGTGATTCAATTAAACAAATTCGAAAGTCACTATCTGCGATTACGTCGCATTTTCGAGCGGGTCTTAGGCCTCATCGAACAATATCTTCCAGACGAGATGGCTATCGAAGCTCCATTCTTCGGAAAGAACGTGCAATCCATGCTGAAACTCGGACGAGCGCAAGGAGTCGCTATGGCAGCCGCGCTCTCCCGCGACATTCCCATTACCGAATACGCCCCGCTAAAAATCAAAATGTCGATTACCGGAAACGGAAGCGCATCGAAAGAACAAGTCGCCGCCATGTTACAGCGCATTCTGCATATCCCCGATGAAAATATGCCTCCCCTTCTCGATGCCACCGACGGATTGGCTGCCGCTCTCTGCCATTTCTACCAAACCAACCGGCCTCATCTCGAAAAAAGCTACAACAGCTGGAAAGACTTCATCAACAAAAATCCCGATAAAGTATCGTCCGGAAAGAAATCCGACAAGAAATAACAGGGAGCGATCATTTTATCGAACGACAGACGACCGGCCTCTCCTCGCCTCGATTTTCTTTCGAACAAATATACGTCCGGTACACCGGCGTACACCCTTTGCCTTCTGTGACACGAATCAGCAGACCACAAACATTATATCTAAATACAAAAGAAAATTCAAATATTTCCTCTACAAAATAAGGTCAAAAATAGAATAATCCACTGCATACCCCATTTCAAACAACAAATATTTCGGTAGACAAAACAACAATTATCCCTATATTTGTAACTGCGAAGATAGGACACGGTTCGGTATAGCCAAGTCGGAAAAGAGATTTTTGTTTATCGCTGTTCCCTGCTTTCCGTATCTTCGGCAAATGCGAAAAGCTGACTACGATTCGGCAAAAAAAACGAACATATTCATTTTATCCGATTCTTATCTTTCGTTATATGACAATCATAGACCGAGATATATGCAGACATTGAAACAACTACTCGACCAACGCATTCTCATTCTCGACGGAGCTATGGGAACGATGATACAACGTTACGGACTGAACGAGCAAGATTTCAGAGGTTCGTTGTTCCCCGATTCGGCAGTGGAATTAAAAGGGAACAACGATTTGCTCTGTCTCACCGCACCACACCTCATCGACGAGATACACCGTGCCTACCTCGAAGCCGGAGCCGACATCATCGAGACGAATAGTTTCAATGCCAACGCCATATCTATGGCAGACTACCGTTTGGAAAGTCAGGTAAAGGAAATAAACCGGGCTGCCGCCCGCCTAGCCCGCAAGGCTGCCGACGACTATTCAACACCCGATAAACCCCGATTCGTGGCCGGTTCGATAGGCCCCACGAACAAAAGCTGTTCCATGTCTCCCGATATGGAGAATCCCGCTTTGCGAAATCTCGACTTCGACACACTCGCGACAGCCTATCGGGAGCAAATCACAGCCTTGATAGAAGGTGGCGTGGACCTTCTGCTCATCGAAACCATTTTTGACACGCTCAATGCCAAAGCCGCCCTTTTCGCTGCACAGGAATCTATGAAAGCGACAGGACGAGAGATTCCTGTCATGCTTTCGGTAACAGTCACCGAAAGCGGGCGAACGCTATCGGGACAAACACTCGAAGCCTTTCTTACGGCAGTCTCCCATGCCGAAATTCTCTCGGTAGGTTTGAACTGTTCGTTCGGAGCAAGAGAAATGAAACCCTATCTACGTCGGTTGGCATCGCTCTCCCCCTATTACATCAGTGCTTACCCCAATGCCGGACTGCCCAATCGGTTGGGCGAATATGACGAAACGCCCGCATCGATGGCTGCACAAATAAAAGAATTTATCGACGAGGGACTGGTAAATATCGTGGGTGGTTGTTGCGGAACGACACCCGAGCACATAGCCCGCTATCGGGAAATCACACAAAACGCCTCGCCCCGCCGTCCCATCGCGAAAGACAACCGGCTGCACATCTGTGGGCTCGAAGATCTCGTTGTCTGCCCCGAAAACAATTTCGTCAACATAGGCGAACGCTGCAATGTGGCAGGCTCTCGCAAATTCCTGAGGCTCATTCACGAAAAGAACTACACCGAAGCTCTCGACATCGCCCGCAAACAGGTCGAGGCCGGCGCACAAATCATCGACATCAACATGGACGATGCTATGCTCGATGCCCGCAAAGAGATGGTAGACTTCTTGAATCTCATCGTCTCCGAGCCCGATATTTATCGGGTTCCTGTAATGATAGACTCTTCCGAATGGGAGGTTATCTCCGCCGGCTTGAAATGTCTGCAAGGGAAAGCCATCGTCAACTCCATCAGCCTGAAAGAAGGAGAAGAAACATTCCTCGCGCATGCCCGTGAAATCAAACGGTTAGGAGCGGCGGTAGTCGTCATGGCTTTCGACGAAAAAGGCCAAGCCGATACCTATGAACGGAAAATCGAAGTCTGCGCCCGGGCTTACAAACTCCTCATCGAAGAAGCAGGATTAGCGCCTTGCGACATTATATTCGATCCCAACGTGTTGGCGATAGCTACCGGAATCGACAGCCACGACAACTATGCGGTAGACTTCATTCGGGCTACGGCTTGGATACACGAAAACCTGCCGGGAGCGAAAGTGAGCGGAGGCGTGAGCAACCTCTCCTTTTCGTTCCGAGGCAACAATTTCATTCGCGAAGCCATGCACGCCGTCTTTCTTTATCATGCTATCCGCAACGGGCTCGACATGGCGATTGTCAATCCCGCCACATCGATTACCTACGACGATCTACCGACCGAAACTCTTGCGCTCATCGAAGATGTCGTATTGAACCGTCGGCCGGATGCGACCGAACGTCTCATCGACCTCGCCGAGAAACATCGGGGCGAAGCAGTCAAAAAAGAAAACAATATCGACGAAGACCGTCATCGGCAACCTGTCGCCGACCGACTGAAACAAGCTCTCGTCAAAGGCATATCGACACACCTCGAAACCGACCTCGCAGAGGCCGTCCGTCAATACGGCTCGGCACTCGCCGTCATCGAGCAACCCCTCATGGACGGCATGAACCGGGTGGGACAACTTTTCGGCGACGGGAAAATGTTCCTTCCCCAAGTCGTCAAGAGCGCCCGCACCATGAAGCAAGCAGTGGGTATATTGCAACCACTCATCGAGCAGGAAAATACCCGCAATGGAGAAACCTCCAAACGGGGAAAATTCATTGTAGCCACAGTCAAGGGCGATGTGCACGACATCGGGAAAAACATCGTTGCCGTCATTCTCGCCTGCAACAACTTCGAGGTAATCGACCTCGGCGTGATGGTTCCGGCCGAAAAAATCGTGGAGCGAGCCATTGCCGAACAAGCCGATTTCATAGGGTTGAGCGGACTCATCACCCCCTCCCTCGAAGAGATGTGCCACGTCGTTTCCGAAATGGAAAAAGCAGGACTGCACACACCGGTCATCATAGGCGGAGCTACCACCTCGAAACTCCACACGGCCGTCAAAATCGCCCCGTGTTACAGCGGTGCGGTCATACATGCCGGCGACGCATCGCAAAACCCGCTCATCGCCGCACAACTGCTCAATCCCCAAACTCGTGAGGAGTTTATCCGCAGCATACGCACCGAACAAGAAGCACTGCGCAACTCCTTGAAACCGTTCGATTTAGTCACCCTATCCGAAGCCGAAAGATACGCCCCCTACATAGATTGGGACACATATACCGCCCCCCGGCCTCGGCAAATGGGATTGCACACCGTCCCCGTCACTGTTGGCGACATACGACCTTTCATCAACTGGCGGGCATTCTTCTCCGTATGGAAAATAGGCGCAGGCTATGCCTCCATAGCCGACATGCAAGGGTGCGACCACTGCAAAGCCGTCTGGCTCGCATCTTTCCCATCGGCCGAGAGAGCCAAAGCCGCCGAAGCCATGCAGCTCTACAAAGAGGCGAATCGTCTGCTCGACATCCTCGAAGCAGAAAACAACACCTCTCCACAAGCCTGCTACCTACTTGCCGAAGCCGCCTCTTACGACAATATCATACGACTGCGGCTACCCGACAGCGATTTCGACATACCCTGTCTGCGGCAACAAGTGCGTAAATCCGAAGCCAATGCCCGCTACTATTCTTTAAGCGACTTCATTCGCCCCGCCAACGACGGGAAACCCGATTATGCCGGACTATTCGCCGTCACCGCCGGAAACGAGATACAACGTCGCATAGAGCTCTTGCGTCGGGACGGAGACGACTATACCGCCCTCCTGCTCCAATCCCTCGCCGACCGTCTTGCCGAGGCCGCCGCAGAATGGCTGCACCGGCAAATACGCCGAGAATTTTGGGGTTACGCCCCCGATGAACCCGACCTCGACTTGCAGTCCCTCCTCTCCGTCCGGTATAGGGGGATACGTCCGGCAGTAGGCTATCCCTCCCTGCCCGACCATTCCCTTTTCTTCGATTGGGACAGAGCGTTAGACTTCTCGCGTATCGGAATAACCCTCACCGAAAACGGCGCCATGATGCCCAATGCCTCTGTCGCCGGACTCTACATCGCACACCCCGATGCCCGCTACTTCCACATCGGGCACATCGACGAAACCCAGCGCGAACACTATGCCCACCAAAGAGGCTTCACCCCCGAAGAGACCGGCAAATGGCTATCGGTATAATAATAGAGGGGTACTCTTACACTCCTCCCTGCCGTGTCCCGCGGCATTACGGGGTGTGACAAAGCGATATAGGTGCACTTCACTGCAATAAATAAAGGGTTACTCTCACCCTCCTCCTCTGTGTTTTTGCTACGCAAAAATATAGGGGAGGTGACACGCAGTGACGGAGGGGTTAATTTAATATAGAGGTTAGAAAATGTCGGCAAGGAAAGCAGTGTTTTCGTAAGGAAATATAGAAGGAGTGCTGAAAGGCGGAGGGGTTAATTTAATATAGAG